>JASJEC010000006.1 GCA_030064845.1 Kiloniellales bacterium | reverse complement strand
ACGCAGATGCCGGCCTTCGGCCAGGACCTGACCGAACCGCAGATCGCGGCCTTGGTCGGGCTGATCTACGCGCCCCTGCCCGAGGTGCCGCGGTGGGGCGCGGCGGAGATCGAGCCCTCGCGGCAGGTCACGGCCGCCGCCGCGCGGCTCCCGGAGGCGCCGGTTCACGACGCCGACCCGCTCAACCTTTTCGTCGTGGTCGAGAGCGGCGACCATCACGTCACGATCCTCGACGGCGACCGCTTCGCGCCGATCACCCGCTTCGAGAGTCGCTTCGCCCTGCATGGCGGCCCGAAGTTCTCGCCCGACGGCCGCTTCGTCTACTTCGCCTCGCGCGACGGCTGGATCACCAAGTACGACCTCTTCGGCCTCCAGGTGGTCGCCGAGGCGCGGGCCGGCATCAACACGCGCAACCTGGCGATCTCCCACGACGGCCGCGTGGTGGCGGTCGCCAACTACCTGCCCCATAGCCTAGTTCTGTTCGACGCCGCGGACCTGTCGCTGCTCGAGGTGATCGAGGTCACGGACTTCCGCGGCAAGACCTCGTCCCGGGTCTCGGCCGTCTATCAGGCGGCGCCGCGCGAGAGCTTCATCGTCGCGCTCAAGGACGTCCCGGAACTCTGGGAGATCTCCTACGCCGAGGACCCGCCGCCCAACTACAGCGGCTTCGTGCACAACTACGAGAAGGGCATGGTCGAGGCCATCCCGGCCAAGGACGGCGGCTTTCCGATCCGCCGGACCCAGCTTTCCCAGCCGCTCGACGACTTCTTCTTCACGCCTTCCTACCGCGAGCTGGTTGGCTCGGCGCGGGACGGTGACGGCGCCGTCGTGGTGCATCTGGACGTGCGCCGGGAGATTGCCGAACTGCCGCTCTCCGGCCTGCCGCACCTCGGCTCCGGCATCTCCTGGATGCGTGACGGCCGGCGGGTGATGGCCACGCCGCATCTGAAGGGCGGGAAGATCAGCTTCATCGACATGGAGGAGTGGTCGGTCGTCGAGACGCTCGACACCCTGGGCCCCGGCTTCTTCATGCGCAGCCACGAGAATTCCCCCTACGCCTGGGCCGACGTCTTCTTCGGGCCGCACCGCGACGCGCTCCACGTGATCGACAAGCAGTCGCTCGAGATCGCGGCCACGCTGCGGCCCGCCCCGGGCAAGACCGCGGCCCACGTGGAGTTCACCCGCGACGGCCGCCATGCCCTGGTCAGCATCTGGGACATGGACGGCGCGATCGTCGTCTACGACGCGCGCACGCTTCGGGAAGTGAAGCGCATCCCACTGGTCAAGCCATCCGGAAAGTACAATGTCTACAACAAGACTCGCCTCTCCGAAGGCACCAGTCACTGACGCGGCCCTGGCCCGCAGCGGCCTGCTGCTCTGCTGCCACGGCGTCCGGAGCGGGCCGGGCGCCGCCGCCGCGCACGCCGAAGCGATTAGAAAGCTCGGGGTCTTCGCCGAGACGCGGGTTGCTTGCCTGAACGGGCGCCCCGACCTGACCAGTGTCATCCAGGACATGCGCGCGCCCCGCATCTTCCTGGTGCCGTTCCTCATGGCCGAGGGCTATACGGCGCAGAAGATCCTCGGACGGATCATGGGCGACGAGCCGGAGAGCCCAGAGCGCACCCGCGTCTGCCGGCCCGTCGGCACGCACCCGCGGATCTCGGAGGTCCTGTCGGCGAGCGCTCTGCGCTGCTGCCGCGACAGGGGCTGGCCGCCGCGTGAAACGAGCCTCATCGTCATGGGCCACGGCACGAGGCGCAACGCCAACTCGGGCGGCACCGCCTGGCGGCACGCCCAGGCCATAGCCCGGCGCAGGGACTTCGCGGCGGTCGGCACCGCCTTCCTGGACCAGCCGCCGAGCCTGGAATCGGTGCTCACCCGAACAGAATCGCCGCACACCGTGGTGGTCGGGCTTTTCGCCGACCGCGGGTCTCACGGCGAGAGCGACGTCCCCCGTATCCTGGAGAGGGCCGGGCACGATGCGGCCTACGCGGGTCCGATCGGCATCGCGCCGGAGATGCCGCAGCTCATCCTCGATCAGGTGCTGGAGAAAGAGGCTGATGTCGCCCAGCAGACCGCTTAAAGGGTTGTAAACCGGCACCGTCACCCTTCGACAGGGGGCGAAGCCCGGCGCTAAGCGCGGGTGAGGGAGAGGCGTTTCAAGAATTGAGCCTCATACTGAGCTTGTCGAAGTATGACCGTGGTCAAGGGCCCGGAAGCTTCCTGGCAGACGGCTAACTTCCGTACTTCAGCTTCGGACGCGCGTGCCACAGCTCCGTCGCCTGCGCCTCGGCCTGCTCCCGGCTCTCGGCGCGGCCGAGCAGCTTCAAGGCGATCGCGGCGGTTCCGATGACCGCGGCCTCGGGCCCCGGCGCCGCGCGCTCGCCGCGCCACAGCGCTACCACGGTGGCCGGATCCAAGGTCTCGTCGCGCCAGGGATGGCGGGCGGCGGGCGTCGAGGCCGCCCAGGTCTCCTTGCCGGCGTCGCCGTCCGAAAGCGTCGCCACCCTGCAGGGCTTCTCGGGATTGCGCTGCACCTCGCCCCCGCCGCCCTTGAAGATCGCGGCGCGGGGCTGTTCCAGAAGCCGCGCGGTCTCCTGGTGAAGCGGCAGGTAGGTCGGATGGAACACGCCCTGCAACTGAAACGGCGCCCCCAGCGGATTGAGCTCGCGCGCGAAGCTGTTGGCCGCCGAGCGGACCCCCAGGACGGGCCTCAAGGAAAACAGCCCGGCCAGGGGCGGGCAGAAGGTCTCTATGGGCAGATAGGTGAAGCTGCGCGCCTCCAACTCCTCCGCGGCCTCGCCGAACGACCGCACGGCCGCGAGGCCGAGGGCTTCGAGGACCTTGGGCGTCGTGACGCTGCCCACACCGGCGAGGCCGTGCATGGCGACCTTGACGCCCTGCTCGGCCAGCAGCAGCGCGGCCAGAAGGAAATAGGGCAGCTGGCGGTGGCGGTCGGCATAGGAGGGCCAGTCGAGGTCGGCGCGAAGATCGGTCGGAACAGCCATGACGTCCCGCGCGGCTTCGACGAAGCCGGCCAGCTCGGGCGGCGTCTCCCCGCGGTAGCGCAGAAGCAGCAGGAAGGCGCCGAGCTGCGCCGCCTCGACCTCGCCGGCCAGGATCATGGCCATGGCCTCGGCCGCCTCGCTCCGGTCGAGCGGCCGCGACAGGTGCTTGCCCCGGCCGATGATTCGGATGAAGCCGGCGAAGGGGTGGTCGCCCGTCTTCGCGGGGGACCGGTCCTTGTCACGGCGGCCTTCAGGCAGCGCCTTGGCGCCGATGACGTCTTGAACGCCCTCGCCCCCTTGATGAAGCATCGGCTCCTCTCTTTCGTAGCGCCCGCGTGAGGATAGGCCGCCGTCCCTGCGGCGCCTTGACGGCGATCAAGGGCGCGAAGGCCCGCCTTGTTTGCCGTGCGGTGCCCCGAGCCACGCCCTCGCCCGCGTCTCTCCTGTTGATCCGGCCCCGACAGTCCGACAACATCACCGTGGCGGCATCGCTCGCTTTGACGGGCGGTATGAAAACCTGTTCAATTTCCGCAATCAGGAAAGACAACGCCAGAACACAGGGAGAGCAACGATGAAGATCAAGATGACCATACTGGCGGCGCCCTTGGCGCTCGGCCTTGTTTCCGGCCCGGCGATCGCCGCCGACATGGGCGCCGTGGACGAGCCGATCAAGCTCGCCATCAACGAGTGGACGGGCCAGCACATCTCGACCCACGTCGCGGGCGAGATGCTCAAGGCGGCGGGCTACAAGGTGGACTACGTTACGGCCGGCTACATGAACATGTACCAGGCCATGGCGGACGGCGAGATCCACGCGGCGCTCGAGATCTGGACCTCGAACGTGTCCGAGGACTACGCCAAGAAGGTCGCGGCCGGCGGCGTGGTCGAGCTGGGCGACCTGGGCCTCGACGCCAAGGAAGGCATCGCCTATCCGGCCCACGTGGCCGATCTCTGTCCGGGCCTGCCGAAGTGGGAGGCGCTGAAGGACTGCGCCATGGCCTTCGCCACGGCCGAGACCATTCCCCAGGGCCGCCTGGTCGATTATCCGGCCGACTGGGGCACGCCGGGCGCCGACCGGATGACCGGCCTCGAGCTGCCGTTCAGGGCCGTGCCGGCGGGCTCCGAAGGCGCCCTGATCACCGAGCTGCGCGCCTCGACGGAGAAGAAGTCGCCGCTGCTGATCACCTTCTGGCAGCCGCACTGGGCCATGTCGGCCTATGACGTGCAGTTCGTCGACCTGCCCGTGGGCAACGACGCCTGCTTCAATGATCCGTCCTGGGGACCGAACCCCAACGCCACCCACGACTGCGACTTCGCGCCGTCGCGCATCTTCAAGGCCGGCTGGTCGGGCCTGGAAGGCAAGTGGCCCGCCGCCTTCGAGATCCTGTCCAACTACCAGCTGAGCGTCGAAGACCAGCAGCCGATGATGGGCGCGGTCGACGTCGACGGCGGCTCGGTCGAGGATGTCGTGGCGGCCTGGATGGCGGCGAACGAAGGAAGCTGGAAACCTGTCGTGGACGCCGCGATGAAGTGAGCCTCACCCCCGTGTCTAACAACGACACGCCGGCCATAGCCTGCCAGAACCTCTGGCAGGTCTTTGGCCCGGGCGCGGAACAGGCTCTGGCGGACGCGCTGGCCCGGTCGGGGGGAGACGCGGACGCGGCGGCGAAGGACCTGGGCGAGGCGGGCTTCATCCTCGCGGTCCAGGACGCCTGCTTCGAGGTCAAGGAGGGCGAGCTCTTCGTCATCATGGGCCTTTCGGGGTCGGGCAAATCGACCCTGGTCCGCTGCATCTCGCAGCTCCTGCCCGGCACCGGCGGTGAAATCCGCATCGAGGGCGAGAACGTCATGGGCGCGTCGAAGAAGCGCCTGACGGAGCTGCGCCGCAAGACTCTTGGCATGGTGTTCCAGCATTTCGGCCTCTTCCCGCACATGACCGTGGCCGAGAACGTGGCTTATCCGCTCAAGGTGCAGGGGGTCGGCCGCGCGGAACGCCGGGCGCGCGCCCAGGAGGTGATCTCGCTGGTCGGACTCGAGGGGCGCGAGGACAGCTTCCCGCGCCAGCTCTCGGGCGGTCAGCGGCAGCGTGTCGGCATCGCCCGCTCGCTGGCGGTGAATCCCGACATCTGGTTCCTGGACGAGCCCTTCTCGGCGCTCGACCCGCTGATCCGGCGGCAGCTGCAGGACGAGTTCCTCAAGATCCAGGCGACCCTGAAGAAGTCCATCGTCTTCATCACCCACGACATCGCCGAGGCGCTCAAGCTGGCGGACCGCATCGCGATCATGCGCGACGGCAAGATCGTGCAGATCGGCACGCCGACCGCCATCGTGCTGAATCCGGTCGACGACTACGTCCGCGAGTTCTCCAAGGACGTGGCCAAGGGCCAGCACGCCAAGGTCGCCTCGGTCATGCAGCCCGGCCATGGCGAGAGCGGGCCCGACGACCCCGGCCTTACCACCTCGATGACGCTGGATGCGGCGCTCGCCCACTGCATGAACCTCTACCAGCCGGTGCCGGTGCGCGACGACAAGGGCGCCATCGTGGGCACCGTGCATCCCTCCGCGCTGGCCGCCGCCCTGCAGGTCGACGAGGAGTGAGCGCGGTCGCCGACATCGCGCCGCCGCGCCTCGCCCGCCTGACCGCGGGCGCCCAGGCCGCCGTGATCGCGCTGGCGGTCGGGGCCGTCTGCCTGGCGCTGGAACCGGTCGCGCCCTGGCTGGTCGAATGGCCGGTCGCCTTGGTCCTGCCCGCGACCGACTGGGTCGGCGCGGCGCTCACCTGGGGCCTCGAAGGCGTCAAGCCGGTCGCCCGCCTCTTCTCCGAGGTGATGCGTTATCCCATGGAGGGGGCCAACTTCGCCCTCAACGGCACGCCCTGGCCGATCGTCATCGGGCTGGTCACCGCGCTGGGCTGGTACCTGGGCGGCCTGCCCATGGCGGCGCTGGGCTTCCTCGGCCTCTTCTTCGTGCTGGCCTCGGGCTACTGGTCCGAGGGCATGAACACCCTGGCACTGGTCGCCGTCTCGGTCCCGCTGGCCCTGATCATGGGCGGGGCCATCGGCATCCTGGCCAACGAGGTGCCACGGATCAAGGCGGCGCTGCAGACCGTGCTCGACGTCATGCAGACCGTGCCGACCTTCGCCTACCTGACGCCGATCCTGCTGCTGTTCGGCTTCGGCCCCGTGGTCGGCCTGATCGCCTCGGCCATCTACGCCGCCCCGCCCATGGCGCGGAACGTGATGCTGGGTCTGGAGCGGGTCGAGCACGAGGTGAAGGAGGCCGCCATCATGTCCGGCGGCACGCGGTTCCAGCAGCTGTTCCAGGTCGAGATCCCCTCGGCCGCGTCGCAGATCATGGTCGGCGTGAACCAGTGCCTCATGGCCGCGCTGAGCATGGTGATCATCGCGGCCGTGATCGGCGGGTTCAACGACATCGGCTGGGAAGTTCTCCTGACCATGCGCAAGGCGCAGTTCGGCCAGGCGATGCTGGCGGGCCTGGTGATCGTCGTCTTCGCGGTGGTGATCGACCGCATGAGCGGCACGCTCGCGACCGAGCGCAAGCGCTACGACAAGCGCGTCGTCTGGGCCCTGCTGGGCGTCACCGTGGTCTTCACGGCCGCCTTCTGGGCGCGCCTGCCGAACCCGGCGGAGCTGACGCTGCTCGACCCCATGGCCGCGGCCATGGACCAGGGCCTGACGGACTTCACCCGGGCCAACGGCGCGTGGCTGGACGGGCTGAAGAACAACGCCATGTTCTTCGTGCTGCTGCCGCTCAGGATCGGCCTCGATCAGGCGGTGCTGCCCTTCACCTGGGGTTTCGCCTGGACCCCGGCCATGAGTTCCTGGCTCTTCGCGGCCGGGGCCGCCGCCGGACTGCTGCTGGCCTGGCGCGGGCGCCTGACCGGCGGCCTGCTGGTCATGATTGCGGTGGGGATGCTCGAGACCGGCATCGCCAACCTGCCCTGGCCCTTCGTGCTCGCCGGCGCGGCCACGCTCGGCTGGGTCGCCGGCGGCCCGCGCCTGGCGATCCTGTCGGTCGGCCTGCTCTCGACCATCCTCGTGTCCGGCCTCTGGGAGCGGGCGCTCCTGTCGCTCTATCTCAGTGGTGCGGCGGTCTTTGCCTGCGCCGTGGTCGGCGGTCTGATCGGCCTGGCCAGCGCGGTCTGGCCGATGGTCTGGAGGGTCGTGCGCCCGATCTGCGACATGCTGCAGACCATTCCGCTCTTCGTTTTCCTGATCCCGGTGCTGATGGTCTTCCAGATCGGCGAGTTCTCGGCCTTCCTCGCCATCTGCGCCTACGCGATCGTGCCGATGATCCGCTACACGCGGCACGGCCTGGTCAACACGCCGGAGGAGATGATGGAGGCGGCGATCTCCAGCGGCGCGACCGAGTGGCAGATCTTGCGCGACGTGCGCGCGCCCTATGCGGCACCGACGATCCTGCTGGGCCTCAACCAGACCATCCTCTACGCCTTCGCCATGCTGGTGATCGCGGCGCTGATCGGGACCACCGGGCTCGGCCAGTCGATCTATCTCGCGCTGGGGAAGGCGGATGTGGGTCTCGGCATCTCGGCGGGGGCCGCCATGGCGATCCTGGCCCTGGTCGCGGATCGCCTGGTCCAGGGTTTCGCCGAGGAACGGCGGCGGGCGCTCGGTCTCTGAGGTGATTGGGGCCTTGGGGCTTTGAGCTGATCAGCCTCGGCGGAATGATGGCCTGAGCGCAGGTTCTGCAGGGCGACTTTGAGAAGGGGACAAAACACCATGGGCGAGGAGAAACCGAAGATCGCGTGCCTTCCGAACGGGCCTTACCACCTGCTCAACGACATGACCCCCAAGGTCGTGCCCCATCTCCGCAGTTCCAGCGGGGAACCCCGTGAGACCGTGACCGGGGTCGCCCTGTGCCGTTGCGGCGGGTCGCAGAACAAGCCGTTCTGCGACGGCACGCACGGCAAGAACGGCTTCACGGACGAGAAGCTGACGGACGGCTCCGCCGACAAGCGCGACCGCTACGTGGGCAAGAAGATCACGATTCACGACATCCGCGGCGTCTGCGCGCACATCGGTCACTGCACGGACAATCTCAAATCCGTGTTCAAGCTGGGCGAGGAGCCCTGGATCGACCCGGACGGCGCGACCACCGAAGAGATCATCCAGACCATCAAGAAGTGCCCGTCGGGCGCGCTCAGCTACTCGATCGAGGACGTCGAGCACAAGGACAATGCCGGCGAACCGATGGTCACGGTGCTGAAGGACGGCCCCTACGCCGTTACCGGCGGGATCGAGTTGCTCGGTCAGGAGATGGCTGAGGGCACCTCGCGCGAGCACTATACGCTCTGCCGCTGCGGCGGCTCGAAGAACAAGCCCTTCTGCGACGGGACGCACTGGAGCATCGGCTTCAAGGATGAAAAAAACTAGGTCCCGCAGGGAAGGCAGCGTCGTCCGATGCGTGCGCTGATCCAGAGGACGTCCGGCGCGAGCGTCAGCGTCGACGGCGCGGTTGTCGGCGAGATCGGCGAGGGGCTGGTCGTCCTGGTCTGCGCGATGCGGGACGACGGCGAGGCGGAAAGCGCGTGGCTCGCGGGCAAGACGGTCAAGCTGCGCATCTTCCGCGACGAGGCGGGCCGCATGAACCGCTCGCTGCTGGACCTCGGCGGATCGGCGCTCATCGTCAGCCAGTTCACCCTGGCGGCCGAGACCAAGGGCAACCGGCCCGGCTTCTCCACCGCCGCCGCGCCGGAGGACGGTGAGCGCCTCTACGAGCACTTCAAGGCCGAGGTCGAGGCGCAGGGCGTCACCGTGGCCAGCGGCCGCTTCGGCGCCGAGATGAAGGTGTCGCTGGTCAACGACGGCCCGGTGACCATCTGGCTCGACACCGCCCAGCGCTGAGAGCCTAGAGCAGATCCGGGTTTGACTGAATCGTCGGAGGCGATTCATCAAACCCGGTGAATCTGCTCTAAACATTAGATGTAGAGCGGATTCACATGTCTTTGCCGGAACCGCGAAGCGTTTCCGTCAAGACATGATCCGCTCTAAGGACGGCTTCAGTCGGCGACGGTTCTTGATTCGCTGACCAGGCCGCCGTCCTCCGACAGGACGTGCAGCAGGTAGATCGGCCGGTCCTTGGCCTCGGTTTCGTCGATGCCCTTGCGCACGTCGACCGCGACGCTGGGCATGGTGGTCGCCTCGGTGCCGGCCCAGGACCGGCGGGTCGGGCAGTGCACGTGGCCGCACAGCAGCCGCAGCACCTGGGGGTGACGCCCGACCACGGCGGCCAGGTCCTCGGCCTCGCCGGGCCGGCGGTAGCCGCCGATGTAGTGGTCGTCGATGTCAAAGGGCGGATGGTGGATGAAGAGAAGCGTCGGCCGGTCCGGCGCGCGGCCCAGGGTCTCGTCGAGCCAGGCCTGGCGCTCGCGGCAGTAGACCCCCTTGCGTTCTCCCGGCGCCGTCGAATCGAGCGCGACCAAGCGCAGAGCGTGGTCGTCGACCGTGTAGTGGAGGAATTCGCCGTTCCTGGGCAGATAGGCCTTATCGCCGAAGGCCTCGCGCAGGGCGTCGCGCCTGTCGCGGTTGCCGGGGATCAGGTAGAGCGGCGCCTCCAGGGGCGCGAGGATCTCGCGCAGGTGCTCGTATTCCTCGGGCAGGCCGTGCTGCACCGTGTCGCCGGTATGGATCACCGCATCGGGCCGCTGGCGGTTGATGTCCGCGACGCAGCGCCTGAGGTTCTCTGCCCGTCGCGGCCCCCGGGCCTCATCGGCGCCGCGCGCCAGGATGTGGGTGTCGCTGATCTGGGCGATCTTCATGGCCGCCATCAGCTCTCGCTCTCGTAATGCGCTTGCAGGACCTTGAGCACCTCGGGCCGGCTGAACTCGTGGGGGATCGGCTCCCGGTTGGCGAACATGGCCCGGAGGCGCGTTCCCGAGATCGCCAGCCGGTGGCTCTCGTCGTGCGGGCAGGTTCGGCCGGTCGCGATGGCGCGGCAGATCTCGCAGTAGAAGGTGACGTCGATTTTCAGGGGCGCGGTTTCCAGGCTCCCGGGCGCCAGCTCTTCGAAGATGTCGTGCGCGTCGAAGGGGCCGTAGTAGTCGCCGACGCCCGCATGGTCGCGGCCGACGACCAGATGGGAACAGCCGAAGTTCTGCCGAAAGAGAGCGTGCAGCAGGGCCTCGCGCGGGCCGGCATAGCGCATCTCGATCGGATAGCCCGCCTGAATCACGGTGTCGGCCACGAAGTAGTTCTCGACCAGGGCATTGATCGCCTGAACGCGGACATCGGCCGGTATGTCGCCCGGCTTGAGCTTGCCGAGAACCTGGTGGATCAAGAGCCCGTCGCAGACTTCGACGGCGACCTTGGCCAGATACTCGTGGCTGCGGTGCATGGGATTGCGGGTCTGGAAGGCGGCCACCTTCGACCAGCCCAGCGCCTCGAAGCGGGCGCGCGTCTCGGCCGGCCGTAGGTAGAGACCCGGGTAGCTGCGCGGCCAGACGCCTTCGCTCAAGGCCCTGACCGGCCCGGCCAGGTTGACCTCGCCCTGCGCCAGGACCTTGGCGACGCCGGGGTGCTTCTCGTCGGTGGTCCGAAACACCTCGGAGCTCTCCAGCCGCGGGTCGATCTTGTACTTCTCTTCGACCGTCATCACGGCCATGAGCAGACCCGACTCCGCGTCGACCAGGGCCACCTCCTCGCCGGCGCCGATGCTGCCGGCCAGGTCCCGGTCGCAGGACAGCGTGATGGGGATCGGCCAGAAGATGCCGCTCTCCAGGCTCAGATCCGTGCAGACACGCCGCCAGTCGTCGTGCCTCATGAAGCCCTCGAGCGGCGTGTAGGCGCCCATCGCCAGCATGACGAGATCGGAGCTCTCCCGGCTGGTCATGGGCACGGCCTTCAGCCCCTCCGCCCGCTTCAGCTCGGCGGAGCGTTGCTCTTCATCGAGCAGCAGGGGCCGGAGCGCTCCCCCGCCGTGGGGCGGGACCAGCTTGGACATCACAGGGGGCTCCGTTGGTCGGTGGACTCCGTTCAGTCGACGATGTGGTAGACGGGGGCCTTCTCCAGCTCCCAGTTCCCGGATTCCCGGTCGAACTGGGAGATCGTGAAGCAGTGCCAATCGGTGTCGTCCAGCTTCGGATGATCGGCCCGGTAGTAGTAGCCCGGCCACCTGGTCTCGGTCCGGAACATGGTGTGCTGGGTCACGCACTCCGAAGCCAGCACCCGGTGCTGAAGCTCCCAGGCCCGCTGAAGCTGGTGAAGGTCTTCGGCCCCGAGATAGCTGAGGTCTTCCTTCAGCATGTGCAGCAGCTCCAGCCCGCGGGTCAGCATGGGCTCGTTGGTCGTGTAGTGGGCGCTGATGCCGCCGACGTACTCGTCCATGATCTTCTCGAGTCGCTGCAGGCCGTTGATCGGCAGGAGATAGCTCGGCGAAACGGTGCCCGCGACGATCTCGTTGCGGCCGACCTGGTAGTTCTCCATGGGCTGGAAGACGACCTTCTCGAGATCCTGGTACTCCTGCTCGCTGACGTCCGGCACGTCGTTGCCCAGGTCGTTGACGTAGTTGACCGCCGCCTTGCCGGCGATCCGGCCTTCCGTGAAGGAGCCCGACGAGAACTTGTGGGCGGTGCCGCCGATGGTGTCGCCGGCGCCGAACAGCCCCTCGACGGTCATCATCCGGTTGTAGCCCCACTGGTACTCGTCGGGGGCGTAGTCTTCCGGCCCGCTCGCCCAGGCGCCGGAGCAGGTGGCGTGGGAGCCCATGACGTAGGGCTCGGAGGTGGTCAGCTCGGGATTGGTGTGCTTGGGGTCGATGTTCTGCGACGCCCAGACGACCGCCTGGCCGATCGTCATGCCGAGGAAGTTCTCCCAGCCGACGGTCTCCTTGTGGGGGTCCTGGAAGGCCTCCATCGTCACCATGCGGATCGGGCCCCTGCCGGCCTTGACCTCCTCCAGGATGGCGTGGTTGCGCAGGCAGGTCGGCACCGGGTGCCGGTCGATGTAGTCGCCGACCAGGTTCTTGGTGTGCTCGTACCAGTTGGACTCGTACTCGTCGCCATAGGCGTTCTGAGTGTAGGTCTTGAGGTGCAGGAAGTAGGCGCCAACCGGGCCGTAGCCGTCCTTGAAGCGGGTCAGGACGATGCGGTTCTCCATCTGCGTCATCTTGGCGCCGGCCAGGATCGGCAGGGCATAGGCGGAGGCGCTGCTCCAGGGGGCATACCAGGTCCGTCCCATGCCTTCCCCGACCGCGCGGGGCTTGAAGATGTGCGACGCGCCGCCGGCGCAGACGATGACCGCCTTGGCGCGGAAGACATAGAAATCACCGGTGCGGACGTTGAAGCCGACGGCCCCGGCGACCCGATTGGCCTTCGTCTTGTCCATCAGCAGGTGGGTCACCATGATCCGGTTGTAGACCTCGGTGGCGGCCTTGCGCGCGGCCTCGGCGACGATCGGCTTGTAGCTCTCACCGTGGATCATGATCTGCCACTTGCCCTCGCGCAGATACCGCCCGGTGTCCGGGTCCTTCATGATCGGCAGGCCCCACTCCTCGAACTTGTGCACCGTGGAGTCGACGTGCCGGGCGATGTCGTAGCCCAGATCCTCGCGCACCAGCCCCATGAGGTCGTTGCGGGCGTAGCGGACATGGTCCTCGGGCTGGTTCTCGTCCCATTGCATGCCCATGTAGCAGTTGATCGCATAGAGCCCCTGCGCGACGGCGCCGCTGCGCTCGATGTTCGCCTTCTCGACGCAGACGATCTTCAGGTCGCGGCCCCAGTACCGGGACTCGTAGGTCGACCCGCAGCCGGCCATGCCGCCGCCGATCACCAGGATGTCGGAATCGACGTGAACCGTCTTCCGGCGGTTGAACAGCCCCACTAGACCACCCCCTGCTTGAGTTGATCCGGCCTCAAGGCAGGCAGGCCGCCCTCGATGTTGAGCGCGTCGGGCTCGTGTGCCAGCTCCTGGGATTTCAGCGCATCCTGGCTGGGGGCCTCGTATTCGGCCGGTCCCTTGATCGATCCCCAGGGCGTGGTCCGGATCGGCGAGACGAAGTTCTTCTCGCGGCCGTCCCGGAACTTGATCTTCCAGGAGATCGTGCCCTTGGCCTCCTCCCGTAGCGCCCGGACGCTGTGGCCCATGGGGGCGAAGTCGGCATAGCCGCGTGCGTCAATGGCGTTCTGCGGGCAGGCCTTTACGCAGGAATAGCACTCCCAGCACATGTTGGGCTCGATGTTGAAGGCCCGCCGGTAGGTCTTGTCGATGTGCATGATGTCGGACGGGCAGATATCGACGCAGTGTCCGCAACCGTCGCACCGGGTCATGTAAACGTATGTCGGCATGAGATCCCCCTAGCTCCCTCGATCGAAGGCCTTTGGATGGGCTGTTCAGTAGTGTCGGGGCAGTCGCCGGGCGCTGCCGAAGAGTTCCGGCTTGTCGGCCGGGCCCGGCAGGTTGCTCCTCGAGCCGTCGGCGTTCTCGACCCGCTTCTGGAAGGCCGCGGCGGGTTTGAAGAACATGTGCGAGAACTTCGACCAGGGAACCGACCCGAACAGCACCGTCGTCGCGATCAGGTACAGGGCGAGGAACAGGTTGGCCCAGGAACCGCCCGCCGCCTGGACGAGCGCCCAGATCAGCCCAAGTGTCACGCACGCCAGAAGCGAGAGGATGAAGAGGTCGGCGCGCACGAAGCGGAACGGCGAATTGCCCTCGGCGGCGACGTCGACCCGAATGAAGAACCAGAACCAGTAGCCGCCGCCGCAGACCATCAGGGCCCCGAGATACCACAGCAGCGTCAGGAGGACCGGCGTCGGGGTGGCGGGCGTCGGGTAGGCGAAGACCATGACGGCGGTGGCGACGACGTAGAGCAGGAAGCCGTACATGGTGAGGAGATGGGCTATTCTGCGCTGCGGGTTGCAGAACTCAGCGGAGGTCGCCACCTCGACCGCGGCGGTCTGGATCGCCAGCAGCGCCAGTTCCCCGCCGCCGACCTGCTGCGTCCCCTTGTTCCTTGCGTTCCGCCAATTGTTGAAAAAGTAAGTGGCGCTCTTCTTGTGAACGATGTCGAACAGCGTCCCGCCGGCGACCAGCAGGATCATGACGACGACGTAGGTCTGCATCACCACAGCCGGTATCGACGCGGAAAGCTCGGCAAAGGGATTGTTCATGTGACCGAAGTTCCTCCCAGCATGGCTTTTTCTTAGTTGAGCCGATGGCTATCGAACTCCAATTGCCGTTCAGCCTACGACAGGTTCTGACGTGAATCAAAAAACATCAGGCAATTACGGTACGGCCGAGCCTCTGGCGATAGAAGCGCAGCATGGTGTCTCTGCGGGCGCGACGCCCGGCGCCCCGGATCCATGCCTCCTCGCCGCTTACCGTGCTTCCCCCGGCAAGACGCGCCGCAGGAGGATTGGGGTCAGCAGGGTCGTCACCACGGCCATAATGATCAGCGCAGAGAAAAGATTGGCGACGACCGGGTCGCCCGAATTGCTATAGGCAAACAATCCCGCCTCGTAGGCGATGCTGAGCACCACCAGCTCGATCGCGCCGCGGGCGGTCATGCCGACGCCGACCGCCGCCGCTTCCTGCCGCTTCATGCCGATCCACAGCGCGGGCAGGCCGGCGCCGACCACCTTGCCGAGCACGGCGGCGGCGATCAGCAGGAAGAGAAAGAGCGGTACCGCCGTGATGGCGGCCAGATCGACGCGCACGCCGATCGAGGCGAAGAACAGCGGTCCCAGAAAGCCGCTAGCGATCGCGGCGCAGATCAGGCGGATCTCGTTGTAGGCTCGAATTCCCACCCGTGCTTGCTCGAAGTAGAGCCCGGCCATGAAGGCGCCGAGAATCCAGTGCATACCCAGGATCTCGGCCATGAGACCATAGGCCAGCGCCACGGCTGCCAGGGCGCTGAACTCGACAGAGGCCGCCTGCATCGTCTTGAGGCCGCGACTCACCCGGGGATAGACGTGGGTTCCCAGCGCGACCGTGATGGCGAAGAAGGCCACGACCTTGACCAGCAGGAGGCCGAGGGTCAGAGGGTCGGGGATGGCACCGGTCTCGATCACTGCGAGCAGGATGGCCAGCAGGAACAGGCCGAGCACGTCGTCGAACACCGCCGCGGCGACGATCGTTTCGCCGAGCCGCGTGTGCAAAAGGCCGGCGTCGCCGAGCAGCTTGACCGTCGCCGGAATGGCCGAGATCGACAGCGAGACGGCAACCAGCAGAACCAGGGCCGGCCGGGCGGGAACCTCCGGCAGGAACCACCAGGCCAAGGCGAAGCCGAGAAAGAAGGGAATCACCATGCCGCCGAGGGCGACCCAGAAGGCGCCCTTGGAATTGCGGGCGATCTCGCTCGGCTTCATCTCGATCCCGGCCAGGAGAACCAGCACGAAGATCCCGAGGTTGGCCACGTGGTCCAGGACCTCGCTCTCGATCAGCTGGTCGAGGAAGGGGACCTGCGCGCCGTACCAGCCGGCCAGGGTGACCAGCCCGACGCCGGCGAGAATCTCGCCGACCGAAGCGGGCAGGCCGATGCGTTCGGCGGCTTCCCCGAAGATTCGGGTTAGTATCAAGAAGGCCAGAAGCTCGATGAAGATTTCCACTAAGCCGCACCTCTGGTTTCACGGTGAAGCCGGTACAAGGCCGCTCGCAACCGCGCGTGGCGACCCACAGGGTCGGCCCAGGATGCCAAGTGGGTCAGCCGTTCACACGCCGCGCATTGACCTCGAACAAGGTGCGGGACAGCGCAATTTGTTTCCGATCGGCGCAGCTTTCGGATCAGAATGCGGGGCATGCGCCGAGCCGGACGACCGCCTGCCCGCCACGACCGCATGATACTCGCGGCGGAGTGCGGGTCGGCTCCTCGAGTCCGCTCTGCCCCCGCGCCGTTCGGAGGTCGCGAAGCCTATCGATGTCGTTGAGCAATCTCTGGTTCCTGTTGCGCGCTGGCCTGCTGGTATACCTGGGCCTTGGCCTCGCCCTCTTCCTTTTTCAATCGCACCTCATCTTCTTCCCCGACATGCCGTCCCGTGCGCTTAGTGTCACGCCGGAGCGCGCGGGCCTGGCTTACGAATCGGTCGAGATCGTCGCCGAGGACGGCGTTCGGCTTCACGGCTGGTGGCTCCCGGCGGGTCCGGAGGCCCGGGCCGCCCTGCTGTTCTTTCACGGCAACGCCGGGAACATCTCCCATCGCCTCGCTTCGCTGAAGATCTTCGCGGATCTCGGCTTGGACGTGCTCATTCTCGATTACCGGGGCTACGGCCGCAGCGAGGGCGAGGTTTCCGAGGAGGGCACCTACCTGGACGCCGAAGCGGCCTGGCGCCATCTGGTCGACGGCCTGGGCGTCCCGCCGGAAAGGATCGTGCTGTTCGGCCGTTCTCTCGGCGCCGCGGTGGCCGCGCAGCTGGCGTCGAGGCATAGGCCGGGTGCGCTGATCCTGGAGTCCGGCTTCACCTCGGTGCCGGACCTCGCCCAGCAGCTCTACCCCATCTATCCCGCGCACCTGCTCGCGCGGTACCGCTACGCGACCAAGGAGTACCTCGAGATGGTGCGGAGTCCCGTGTTGATCGTTCATAGCCAGAACGATGAGATCATCCCGTTCGAACACGGCCGGGCGCTCTTCGCCGCCGTGCCCGGGCCCAAGACCTTCCTGGAGCTGCGCGGCGGCCACAACGACGGCTTTCTGGTCAGCCGACGGACCTATGTCGAGGGCCTGGACGGTTTCCTGACCCGACACTTCGGTGGGTCCTCTTCCGAGGTGACGCCTTGAGGTTGAGCCTGATCGTCAGACTGGCGTTGCTGCTTGCGGCGACCGCCATGACAGGCGGGGCCGTGACCGGCCAGGCCGCCGACGACTATGGACCGCAGCTGGGGCGCATGATCGACAGAATCGAGCTTCACGCCCTCACCGCGGCCTCGGCCCTGGAGCGCAAGTATATCGAACCGCAGGTGCTCGACGCGATGCGCCGGGTGCCGCGCCATCTCTTCGTCTCCGAACGGCGGCGCGACCAGGCCTATGACGACAGGCCTCTGCCGATCGGTTATGGCCAGACCATTTCCCAGCCCTTCATCGTTGCGCTGATGACCGACCTGCTGCGGATCGAGCCGGACCACGTCGTGCTCGAAGTCGGCACGGGATCGGGCTACCAGGCCGCTGTCCTGGGTGAGCTGGTCGAGCGCGCGTGCTCCATCGAGATCGTTCCGGAACTGGCCGACAGCGCGCGCGAACGGCTCGACCGGCTCGGGTATACCAATATCGAGACAAAGACCGGCGACGGCTACTACGGCTGGCCGGAGTGCGGGCCGTTCGACGGCATCATGGTCACCGCCGCGGCGAGCCACGTGCCGCCGCCCCTGCTGGAACAGCTCAAGCCCGGGGCGCGCATGGTCATACCGGTCGGTGGGCCCTTCGTCACACAGCACATGACCATCGTGACCAAGCTGCCCGACGGCCGCTTCGCGACGCGCCAGACGCTTCCGGTGATCTTCGTGCCCCTGGTGCGCGAATAGCGACCATGCTGCCGGCCATCTCGTTCGTTTCCGCGGCCATTCTGGCCTACGAGGTGCTGCTGATGCGCCTGCTGGCCATCGTGCAGTGGCACCATTTCGCCTACATGGTGATCAGCATCGCGCTCTTGGGCTACGGCGCCAGCGGAAGCTTCCTCGCGCTCACCCAGGATTGGATGAAGCGTCGTTTCACCGCCGCTTTCGCGGTCAATGCCCTGCTCTTCGGCGCCACGGCGGTCCTCGGATTCGCGCTCGGCCAGCGTGTCCCCTTCAACGCCCTCGCGGTCGTGTGGGACGTCCGGCAGATGGCGTACCTCGCCCTCCTCTACGCCGTCTTCGTCGTGCCCTTCTTCTTCGGCGCGAATTGCATCGGCCTCGCCTTCATCACCTTCGGCGAGCGTATCGGCCGGATCTACCGCTACGACCTGATCGGCGCGGGCGCGGGAGCGCTCGGGATCGTCGCGGTCCTCCATCTCCTGCCGCCGCCCGACTGCCTCCGGGTGATCATGGGGCTCGCCCTCGGCGCCGCGGGCCTCGCCTATGTGGGAAGCACGGCCAGGCGGAGGGGCGCGCCAGCCGCCGTCCTCTTCGCGGCGGCCCTGCTGCTGCCCTTCGCCGCGCCCGAATCCTGGACCGCCCCCCGCCTCTCCGAGTTCAAGGGACTGAGCGGCGCGCTTCGGGTCCCGGGGGCGCGGACGGTCGCAGAGGTCTCGAGCCCCCTCGGGCTCCTGACGGTCGTGGAGAGCCCAGTGGTCCCCTTTCGCCACGTGCCGGGCCTCAGCCTGAACAACAGAACCGAGCCGCCGCCGCAGATCGGCGTCTTCACCGATGGGGACTCCTTGACGGTGATCACGGCCTTCGACGGCCGGCGCGAGCCTCTCGCCTATCTCGGCCAAACGACCTCGGCCCTGCCTTATCATCTGATGGAGAAGCCCTCGGTGCTGATCCTCGGGGCGGGCGGCGGCGCCGACGTGCTGCAGGCGGTCTATTACGGTTCCGGGCGGGTCGACGCCGTCGAGCTCAATCCGCAGCTGGTCGCGCTGGTCCGGCGCGAGCACGGCGGGTTCGCCGGCGGGCTCTACGACAGGGAAGACGTCCGGATCCACGTGGCCGAAGCGCGCAGCTTCGTCACGCGCAGCACCGACCATTGGGACCTGATTCAGATTCCCCTGCTCGATTCGGCGGCCGCGTCGGCGGCGGGCGTGCAGAGCCTGAGCGAGAGCTACGTCTACACACGCGAGGCTCTCGGCGAATACCTCGCCCGCCTGCGGCCGGGCGGCATGCTCGCCATAACCCGCTGGCTCAAGCTGCCGCCGCGCGACAGCCTCAAGCTGATCGCGACCGCCGCCGTGGCGCTGGAGCGCCAGGGCATCGGCGACCTCGCATCGCGCCTGGTGCTGATACGCGGCCTGGATACCACCACCCTGCTGATCAAGAACGGCACCTTCGGCGCGGCCGAGATCGAAGCGGTGCGCCACTTCGCCGAGCAACGCTCCTTCGATCTGGCTTACTAC
Source organism: Kiloniellales bacterium (assembly GCA_030064845.1). Taxonomy (NCBI): domain Bacteria; kingdom Pseudomonadati; phylum Pseudomonadota; class Alphaproteobacteria; order Rhodospirillales; species Kiloniellales bacterium. The sequence goes on along the minus strand of JASJEC010000006.1, from coordinate 112,361 downwards.
CCCGGCATCGAGCCCGAGGAGGCCAATCGGTTCAACGCCCTGGAATCGCCCTACTTCCATCAGGCGGTGACGGAACTGCTGGGCGAGGGCCGCCGCGACTTCCTCGATCGCTACAAGTTCGATCTCACGCCAGCCAGCGACGATCGCCCCTACTTCTTCGATTTCTTCAGGTGGCGAAGCCTGCCGGAATTCCTGGCCCTGCGCACCGCGGGCGGCGCGGGCTTGCTCGAATGGGGCTACCTGATCCTCTTCGCCACGCTGGTTCAGGCCCTGGTGCTCAGCCTCTCGCTGATCCTGCTGCCCCTGGCCTTGCGCAAGAAGAGCGGGGCCCGCCACCGGGCCCGGCTTCGGATCCTCGCCTACTTTTTCGCCCTGGGTCTGGCGTTTCTCTTCGTCGAGATCGCCTTCATTCAGCGCTTCATCGTCTTTCTCGGCGATCCGGTCTACGCCGTGGCGATCCTGCTCGGCGGCTTCCTGTTCTTCGCCGGGCTCGGCAGCGGGCTGTCGCGCCGCGCGGCGGAACGTCTCCGGCGGGGCGACCGGCCATCCGGCGTCTCGCCCATCGGTCTCTGCGTCCTGGCCATTGCGGCGACCGCCGTGCTCTACATCCTGCTGCTGCCGCCACTGTTCTCCTGGATGCTCGGCTGGCCCGAGGCGGCCAAGGTCACGGCTTCCCTGGTTCTCGTGGCGCCCCTCGCCTTTCTCATGGGCATGCCTTTCCCGCTCGGGCTGTCCCGCGTCTCCGACGCGGCGCCCGACCTCGTGCCCTGGGCCTGGGGGGTGAACGGCTGCGCCTCGGTGATCAGCGCGGTCCTCGCCATGATGCTGGCGATCCACTTCGGCTTCACCGTCGTGATCGTCCTGGCCTTGGCGCTCTACGGCGCCGCCGCCCTCGCCTTCCACAGGCCTCTGGCGGAATGAGTTGTCGCTAGAGCGGATCATGTTTAGATGGAACCACTACGTGGTTTCCAACTAAACATGTGAATCCGCTCTACATCTAAGGTTTAGAGCAGATTCACCGGGTTGATGGATCGCCCGTGGCGATTCCATCAAACCCGGATCTGCTCTAGGCCGGGGAGACCCAGCTGCAAGTCTCGGTTTCCTCCCATAGACCCTGCGCCGCCGAGTCGGCAATCAATGCGGAGACCTGATCAGGCGCCGACGAAGGCGCGCAGGTTGGCGAAGAGCTCGGGATCGTTGATCACCCGGGGCACCTTGTGCTGACCGCCGAGCTGGCCGCGCGACTTCATCCAGGCGGCGAAGCCGCCCGCGGAGACCGCGTGCACGCGCGGCGCCCGCAGACCGAAGTCGCCGGCGCGGTGAGCCGCGTAGTCCTCGTTCGTTTTCCCCAGCGCGGCATCGAGCTGCTCGGCGAAGGCGGCCAGCGCGGCGCCGCGAGGCACCTCTCCGGCGAACTCGACGATGAAGAGGTGCCCGCCCGAGGGCTCCTCGGCCTCCGGGAAGACGGCGCCGGCCGAATAGTCCACGACCGCTGTGCCGATCGCGGACGCCGCCTGGGTCACAGCCTCTTCGATCTCCTCGGCGATCAGGTGCTCGCCGAAAGCCGACAGGCTGTAGGAGACCCGGCCGGTGACGAGGACGCGCGGCGGGGCGAGGTCGACGAAGCGCAGAGTGTCGCCGACGATGTAGCTCCAGAGCCCGGCGCAGGTGCTGAGCGCGACCGCGTAGTTGACGCCGAGCTCGACGTTGCCGAGCCAGTGGCGCGTGGGCTGGTCGTGCTCCAGCTCTTCGAGCGGGATGAACTCGTAGAACAGGCCGGCGTCGAGCGACAGCCGCAGGCCCTCGCCGTCGCCACGGTCGGCCACGGCCATGAAGCCCTCGCTCGCCGCGTAGACCTCGCGTGTCTCCGCGTGGCCGCCTTCGAGCCAGTCGCGGAACAGCGAACGGTAGGGCGAGAAGTTGATGCCGCCGTGCACCAGGAGCTCCAGGTTCGGCCAATAGGACGCGAGGCGGCGCGGCAGATCCGGGCGCAGGCTGGCGATGCGGTCGAACAGGATCAGCAGCCAGTTGGGCGTGCCGGCGACGCTGCGCATGTCCTGCTCGATCGAGAGCGGCGCCAGTTGCGCGATCTTCTCCTCCCAATCGGCCAAGAACTCGAGCTCTTGCGGCGGGAAGTAGTGCGCCCGTACCCACCAGGGAATGACGCTGGCGGTGATGCCGCTGAGGTCGCCGGCCAGGATGCCGGGCGCGAGCTCCCGGAGATCGGTTGAGCCGCCCAGCAGGAAGCTGCGCCCGCCCATCAGGCGGCTGTCCGGCCGGCGGTGCAGGTGGAAGCCGATCAGGTCAGCGCTGACCAGCCGGTTGCTGGCGTTCATCTCGTCGGTGCAGGGGATGTACTTGGTGACGCCGGTCGTGGTGCCAGAGGTCAGGGCGAAAAACGGCACGGTGCCAGGCCAGGACACGTCGGTCAGCCTGGGAAAGTCCGCCTGCCACCACTCCCGCCAGAAATCTTCGTAGTGCCGCAGCGGCACGGCGGCCTGGAAGTCCGCCACCGACTGCACGCCGGCGAAGCCGTGGGCGCGGCCGAAGCGCGTGTCCTCGGCCCGGCGGACCAGCGAGAGCAGCTGGTCCTCCTGCAGGTCGGCCGGGTTCTGGCGCGCGAGCCAGGGGAGCCGCCAGCCGGCGTAGAGACGGAACCACGGCGTGGTGTCGAACATGAACGGCGTTGCGGCTACGTTGGAAGCGATCCCCCGGTCATTGCGACAGGGGAATACGAGCGAGTTTAGGCGCCAAGCCGAGCCAGCCGCCAGACTCCTTTCGGTGATTCGACGACGAGTCTCCGGTCTCTCTCGGCCATGATCCGATCTGGCCCGCTACTTGACCGTCTTAGTGACCGTGAAGGCGCCGCGCAGCTCGCCGAGCTTGAAGCCGGTCGCGCGGTCTTCGGGATAGACCGCGCGGATCTTGGCCGCCAGCTCCGGCTCGAGGTCCGAGCCGTGGCAGGTCAAGCAGACCTCGCCGGTCGGGATCGCCTTCATGTAGCGGTAGGTCCTGGCGCCGCCGCTCTCGACCACCGCCGCGGCCTCCATGGTCTTCAGGCTCTCACCGGCGGCCGCGCGGTCGATGAAGGCCTCCAGGACCATGGTTTCCCACGCGTCGGGCCCGTTCTCCGGGTTGCGCGTCCTCTGGCTGGTGCGGCCCACGGTCCAGTCGCCGCCCGACAGCTCGGCGGCGATCTCCGGCGCGCGCACGTTGCAGACGGAAATCGCCTTGACCGGCCCGCCTTCCTTGATCGCCGTCTGCAGGGCGCCCTTCAAGGACCCTGCGAAGTTCTTGATCTTGGCCCGGCTCTCGGCGTTGAGCGCGGTAAGATCCGGCGTGTCCCCGGCGACGGCGGTTCCGAGGCCCAGTGCCCCGAGAGCGGCGAGACCTACGAGCGCTTTGCGCATCACGATACTCCTTAGATTGCCGGGCGTCAGGAGAACAGCGGCGCTACTTCCGTTCCTTGATCGAGGTCAGAGTGTTGCGCCATTCTGATGCAAGTTTCGCGACAGCGCCGCGCTTAACAGGGCATCCGCCGTGGCGCTAGAGCAGATCCGGGTTTGACTGCATCGCCGGAGGCGATCCATCAAACCCGGTGAATCTGCTCTAAACCTCAGAGGTAGAGCGGGAGGGAGGGCCGCCATGGCGAGGCTGTTTCACGACGACGTTTACGACCACGGACGCGCGGTGCCGAGCTACTGGGAGGAGAGCGCGCCGCCGCCTCAGGCGGGCTTCGGTCCCCTCGAGGGTGATCAGGCCTGCGACGTCGCGGTGATCGGCGGCGGCTTCACCGGGCTCTCGGCGGCGCTGCACCTGGCGCGCGACCACGGTGTCGAGGTTCGTGTGCTGGAGGCAGGGCACATCGGCTGGGGCGCTTCGGGGCGGAATGGCGGCTTCTGCTGCCTGGCGGCGACCAAGCTCTCGATCGATGCCATGATCCGGCGCTTCGGCCTGGAGGAGACGAAGCGCTTCTACGCCGCGCAGCTCGAGGGGATCGATCTGGTGCGCGAGCTCGGCGAGACCGAGGGGATCGACTTCGATCTCCAGGGCGAGGGCATCTTCGCGGTCGCCCACAAGCCGTCGCGCTACCGCGAGCTGGAAGAGGAGGCCGAGGCGCTGACACGGCACTTCGGCATCGAGACACGGCTCTACTCGGCCGAGGCTTTCCGCGCGGTCGGCCACGATTCGACCGAGCAGTTCGGCGCGCTCTTCACCGGGGCCGGCTTCGGGCTCCATCCGCTCAAGTTCCTGAGCGGCCTGGCCGCCGCCGCGGCTCGCCACGGCGCCCGGCTGCACGGTCTCAGCGCGGTCGACGACTGGCGGCGCGAGGGCGGCCGTCATCGGTTGGTCACGGCGCGGGGCAGCCTGGCGGCGAAGCGGGTCGTGGTGGCGGCCAACGGCTTCCTGACCGACGGCCTGCATCCCGCCCTCGACGGGCGCGTCCTGCCGGTCCTGTCCAACATCATCACCACTCGGCCGCTGACCCCGGACGAGCTCGCGGCGCAGTCGTGGCGCAGCGAGAACCCGCTGTGCAACACGCGGGCCCTCCTGTTCTACTACCGCCTGCTGCCGGACCGGCGGCTACTGTTCGGGGCACGCGGCGACAGCCGCGGCGACGCCGCGTCGGCGGCGCGCATGCGGGCCTGGCTGACCGGGCGCTTCCGCGAGGTCTTTCCGGCGTGGCAGTCGGTCGAGATCAGCCACTTCTGGCGCGGCCTGATCGCCATGACCCGGCGGCTGACCCCCGCGGTCGGCCGTCTGGACGAGGACGAGAGCGTGTTCTACGGCTTCGGCTACCACGGCAACGGGGTCAACACCGCGCCTTGGACCGGACGGCAGCTCGCCCGCATGGTCGCCGGCCAGAAGAGCAACCGGGCGCTGCCCGCCGCCATCGCCGGCCCGGCGCCGCGCTTTCCCTTCCCGGCGCTGAGGATCTGGTACCTGCGCGCCGCCACGCTGGCCTACCGCTTCACCGATACCGCAACCTGAGCTCGGTGACCCATGATCGCGCAACCCTATCCGGACTCCTATTACCTGGCGACGGCCGAGGGTCTCGAGGACCATCCCCGGCTGACCGAATCGCTGGACTGCGACGCCTGCGTGATCGGCGGCGGCTACACCGGCCTCTCCGCGGCGCTGCATCTGGCCGAGCGGGGCTACGACACGGTCCTGCTGGAGGCCGAGCGCATCGCCTGGGGCGCCTCCGGCCGCAACGGGGGCCAGGTCGGGTCGGGCCAGCGCCAGGGTCAGGAGGAACTCGAGGCCATGCTGGGAACGGCGGCGGCGCGCCAGCTCTGGGACCTGGCGGAAGAGGCCAAGGCGACCGTCCGCGAGCGCATCGCCCGCCATGGCATCGCCTGCGACTACAGGTCCGGCATTCTCTACGCCGCCTTCAAGCGGGGCGAAGTGGCGGATCTCCATGAGAGCGCGGCGCGTCTCGCGCGGGACTACGGCTATGAAGACGACGTGCCCCTCACCAAGGCCGAGGTCGCCGAGCGCCTGGGCACGGAGATCTACCACGGCGGTGTGCTCGACCGGGGCGGCGGCCACCTCCATCCCCTGAACTACGCCCTCGGCCTCGCACGGGCGGCGCGCGAGGCCGGAGTCCGGGTCTTCGAAGGCAGCCGCGTGCTCGACTACGAGCCCGGCCGGCCGACCCATCTGCGGACGCGCGAGGGCCAGGTGCGGGCCCGGATCGTCGTGCTGGCCTGCAACGGCTATCTGGGGCGGCTCGAGCCCCGCATCGCCGGATCTATCATGCCGATCAACAACTTCATCCTCGCCACCGAGCCGCTCGGGGAGGCCGGCGCCCGCGCGCTGATCCGCGACGACGTGGCGGTCTCGGACACCAAGTTCGTGGTCGACTACTACCGCCTCTCGGCCGACCGGCGGCTGCTGTTCGGCGGCGGCGAAACCTACACGAACCGTTTTCCGCGCGATATCGGCAGCTTCGTCCGCCGGGTCATGCTGCGGGTCTTTCCCCAGCTGGCGAAGACGCGGATCGACTACGCCTGGGGCGGCACGCTCGCGATCACCCTGAACCGCCTGCCCGCCTTCGGCCGTCTCGAGCCCGAGATCTTCTACGCCCAGGGCTACTCCGGGCACGGCGTGGCGCTGAGCTCCCTGGCCGGCAAGCTGATCGCCGAAGCGGCGGCCGGAACAGCCGAGCGCTTCGACGTCTTCGCCCGCATCCCCTCTCGGCAGTTTCCCGGCGGCACCCTCCTGCGCTGGCCGGGCCTCGTCGCCGGCATGCTCTACTACAGCCTGCGCGACAAGCTTCCTTAACAGGCAGCGTAGGGGGGTGCTCAGATGGCACCGTCACCCTTCGACAAGGGGCGTAGCCCGGCGCTTCGCGCGGGTGAGGGCAGAATGTCTTCAGACAAAGACCCTTCATCCTGAGCGTGTCGAAGGATGACCGTGATCAAGAGCAACCGCGCTTAGGTTTCATTGAGGCGTTTCTCGTGGGTCACGATGACTGGGACGTAGCCCCGGGCCTCGTAGAAGCGGCGCGCCGGCTGGTTGGCGCCGATCGCGTCGATGCGCAGTCGGTCGAGCCCCAGGGCGCGGCAGCGCTGCTCTACCGCCGCCATCAGGGCGCGGGCAACGCCCTGGCCGCGAAACTCCGGCAGCACGAAGAGGTCGGTGATATAGCCGTGGCGCCGCGCGTCCTCGCGCAGCAGGACGTCGTCGTCCATCTCCTCGCAGAACCAGATGAATCCGGCGGGCCGGCCGTCCTTCTCCGCGATCAGCATGAGTGCATTGTTGTTCTCGACGGCCCGGCTGGTGGTTTCGAAGTATTCCTCCGCGCAGTCGGCGCCTTCGCGCAGGCCGTCGTAGAGCGGGAGCTCGTAGTCCGAGAGGGCCGTCAGGAAGGCCAGGACCGTCGGGCGGTCGCCCTCGGTCGCCGGCCGGATCGCAATCGACTCGGTCATGGCTGCTTCGCCTTCTGTTTCGTCTCGATGTCCTGGCCACAAAGAAACCCCGCCGCTTGCGGGGAACGCACGGCGGGGCCAAGTCTGTGAGCCGCGCCGCTGCAGGCTACGGGGCGGCTCGGAAGCGGAGAGAGGCACATCGCTTCCAAGCGCTATACTTAGAACGTCGCGCCCGTCCGGCATGTGGCAAAGGCCACAGGGGCGCGAATTCTTCGGGCAGGCCATTGGGCAGGGTTGGCTGGTTATAGGAAGGTCTCGCGGAGATCGACCGTGGATTCGACCCCGATCCTGTCGCCGTTGGCGGCCAGCCAGGTTTCCGTCGTGGTGCGGCCGAGATCCCTGAGGTGGCAGAGAAACTCCCAGTCCGCCATCAGCTTGCTGGAGAAGCCGAGCCGGCTCATCTCGGCGGCGGCTTCGATCAGGTGGACCCGCACGCGCTTGTAGGCCTTGTCGTCCAGCAGGCCCCGGTCGATCAGGTCGGTCACGAAGGCGACCGCCCGCATCTCGCGCATCAGCGAGGAATTGAAGCTGATCTCGTTGATCCGGTCGAGGATCTCGCGCGAGGACTTCGGCACCTCCTTGCGCTCGATCGGGTTGACCTGGACGATCGCGACGTCCCCGGTCCCGCACTCGTAGAACAGGGGAAAGAGCGCCGGATTGCCCATGAAGCCGCCGTCCCAATAGGCTTCGCCGTCGATTTCCACGGCCTGATAGAGCGTCGGCAGACAGGCCGAGGCCAGGAGGGCGTCGATCGTCACCTCCTGGTTCTTGAAGACGCGGATCTTGCCGCTGCGCACGTTGGTCGCCGAGACGAAGATCTTGACCTCGGTGCAGGCATGCAGCCGGTCCAGGTCCAGGATCCGCTCCAGCACCTCGCGCAAGGGGTTGTAACCAAAAGGATTTGTCTGGTAGGGCGACAGAAGGCGGGTGACCATGTCCATCGCCAGGTAGGCCGGCGTATGGTCCATGTTCCAGTTGCCGGCGGCGCGGTCGAGCGGGCTCGGCTGGAGCGGGCCCAGGCGTCCGAACTTGCTGATTTCGCTCCAGAATTCCTCGAGCTTGCGGCGCGCGCCGCGGCGTCCGTCGGTGCTCAGGCCGCAGGCGGTCACGGCGGCGTTCATGGCCCCGGCGCTGGTGCCGGTGATGCCCTCCAGGACGATCGTCTCCTCTTCGAGCAGGCGGTCCAGGACGCCCCAGGTGAAAGCGCCGTGGGCCCCGCCGCCCTGGAGGGCCAGGTTCAGCTGCCTCGTCTCGCCTTTTCGGCGCGCAGCCGGCGCCTTGGCGCTGCCCGCCCGCCGTCCGGGCTTCGCCGCTGTTTGCGTCATGGACCCCTCCGCCTCTGCTTTTCGCTCACCGGCTCCCGCCGAGCTCAGTTAAACCATTGAATTAATTATATTTTATCATCAGAGCCTCGGCTCGCTGGATCGTGCCGGCCCGGAGAATCCTCGCCACCAGCGGATTTACGCCAGTTCGAGCGCCACGGGAAGGCGGATTCGACGGCGATTTGGGCGGTTGGCGTTCCCCGGGGGCTCGGCGGCCAAGCGATGATTAAGAATTAAAGACTAGTCTGAATGCCGGAAACGGCCACCTCAGCCCGGAGCCATGGTCCTGTCGCCCCACAGCAGTCCGCCCTCCGCCCTCGGCCAGCACGAGCAGCCCGGCTGTCTCGCCTATCTGGCCGAGCTGGGCGAGCTGCTGGCCGGCGACCTGGGTCTGGGCCAGACCCTGCCGCGCTGCCTGTCACCGCTCGCCCGGACCCTGGAGGCGCGGGTCGTCGCCCTCTTCCTGCCCGATGGCGAAGACGGCTACGTGCAGGCCATGACCTTCGGCTCCCAGGACGTTCTGCCCGAGAGCCCCGGCGCGCTCACCGCCCTGGTCGAGCAGAGCATCGGGGATCGGCGGCTGCTCTGGCGTGAGGCCGCCGTCGAGGGCGGCACGCCCCTGGTCTGCGCGCCCCTGCTGAAGGGCGGCGCAGGACTGGGCGCCGTGGTCGTGGCGACCGATGCGGCGGCGGCGGCCAAGCAGGACGTCGAGACCTGCCTCCGGACGACCGCGTCGCTGCTCTCCCTGGCGCTCTCCAACCTGCGGCTGCGCGACACCATCGCGTTCCAGGAAGGCCTGGCCCGCGAGCTGGACCTGGCCGCCGAGATCCAGCGCGGTCTGCTGCCGGCGACGGAAGGCCACGCCTGGCCGATTCACGGCCTGAACCGCCCGATAAAGCAGGTGTCAGGCGACTTCTTCGATTTCTTCCTCGGCCGCAACGGCGACATCGCCTTCGCGCTGGGCGACGTCTCCGGCAAGGGCTTCAACGCCGCCCTCCTGATGGCCAAGACCGCGAGCCTGTTCCGTTGTCTGGGCAAGACCAGTGACGACCCGGCGGCCTTGCTCGCCCAGATCAACGGCGAGCTCTGCGAGACCGCGAGCCACGGCATGTTTGTGACCATGGTGGCCGGCGTCTACCACCGGTCGACCGGCCGGGTGCGCTTCGCCAACGCCGGCCACGAGCCGCCCCTGCTGCGCGCGCCGGACCGGAGCTACCGCTCCTACCCGGCCTCGGGGCCGCCGCTCGGCATCGTCGAGGACTTCAGCCTGGAGATCGAGGAGGCGGAGCTGGGCGGCGGCGAGTTCTACGTCTTCACCGACGGCCTGACCGAGTACCGCTACGAGGAGCAGGAGGATCTCGGCGTCGAGGGGTTGGTTCAGCTGATCGAGAGCTTCGCCGATCTGCCCCTTGAGGCCCGGCTCGGCGCGCTGCTCGCCGAGCTCGACCGCGAAGGCTGGGAGGCCCGCGACGACCTGACGCTCCTGGCGATCGACGACGGTTGGACGGACTCATGAACAGCCCCTGCGCAGCGGCGCCGCTGGACGGCGATCTCCTGTTCGAGCTCGACTTCATCGCGCGGATCGAGCGGCTGAAGGACGTGCGGACGATCGTCAAGTCGACCGCCCTGAAGCGCGGCTTCAGCGAGGAGACGGCGCTCGACATCGTGCTCGCGGTCGACGAGGCGGTCACCAACATCATCCGCCACGCCTACGGCGAGGGCGCCGAAGGCGGCGTCGTGCTGCGCGTGCTCCACAATCCGGAGGGCCTGGTGATCGAGCTGCACGACAGCGCGCCGGCTGTCGATCCCAGCCGGGTCAAGCCCCGGGACCTCGACGACATCAGGCCCGGACGGCTCGGCACCCACCTGATCCGCGAAATCATGGACCGGGCGGAGCTGCGGCCGGCCGCGAATGGACAGGGCAACCTGCTGAAACTCTTCAAGAAGCTGGAGTAGATCATGATCAAGTTCCAAGACAGTGCCGAGCCCGGGCTGCGCGAGGTCGAGGGCAAGCTGCTGGTCAAGCTGGAAGGCGACGTCGACCTGGAGCACTGCGCGCCGATCCGCAAGTTGCTGCTGGGCGCGGTCGCCAAGGGCAAGGATCTGCTGATCGACCTCTCTGAGGTGACCTATCTCGACAGCTCCGGCGTGGCCAGCCTGATCGAGGCGATGCAGATCGCCAACAAGAACGGCACGGCCTTGCGGCTGTTCGCGGCGAGCAGCCAGGTCAAGCGGGTCTTCGAGCTCGCCCGCCTCGACAAGGTCTTCCCGATTCACGCCGACCTCGCGTCGGCGCTCGCCATCAGGGCCTAGGCGGGAGCGGTTATCGTGCTGCGCGCCGTCGAGACCCTGGGCCGCGGAACCGTCAAGGCGCTGGACGAGCTGGGCTACGCCTTCGCCCTGCTGTCCGACGCGGCCTTCTGGGGCTGCATGGGCTGGCGCTGGCGGCAGCCGGTGCGCCTGCAGGCGGTGGTCGCGCAGATGATGCAGATCGGCATCCACGCCCTGCCCATCGCCACGCTGCTGTCGGCCACGGTCGGCCTCATGCTGGCGATCCAGAGCCTCTACTCCCTCGGTCTCTTCGGCGCCCAGTCCTACGCCCACGTTGGCATCGCGCTCGCCGTCACCCGGGAGTTCTCGCCGCTGATCATCGGAATCCTGGTGGCCGGGCGCTCCGGCTCGGCGCTGGCGGCGCGGATCGGCATCATGACGATCAACCAGGAGGTCGACGCCCTGCAGGTGATGGGCCTCAATCCGGTGCGCTTTCTGGTCGCGCCTCCGCTGCTCGCGATGATGGTCATGCTGCCGGCCCTGACCGCGTGGTCCGACCTGGTCGCGCTCTTCTCGGCCGGCCTCTACGTCTCGGCGGCGCTCGATCTCGGCATGGCGGCCTACGTGTCCAACACGATCGATGTTCTCTCGCCCAACGACGTCTGGCACGGCCTGGGCAAGAGCGTGATGTTCTCGGTGCTGATTGCGCTGATCGCCTGCGTCAACGGCTCCCAGGTCAAGGGCGGCGCCGAGGGCGTCGGGCGCGCCACGACCCGCTCCGTGGTGCAGGGCGTCTGCGCCATCGTCCTGACCGACATGCTCTTCGCCTTCGCCGTAACGCAGTGAAGCCATGACCGCGACGCCCGCCCCGCCCAACACAGCGCCGAGCGCCGAGGCCCCGGCCGCCGGGGCCGCGCCCGTCATCGAGGTCGCGAGGCTGACCGCCCACTACGGCGAGACGCAGGTCCTGTTCGACGTCGACCTCGCGGTCGACGCGGGCGAGATCATGGTCATCATGGGCGGCAGCGGTTCGGGCAAGAGCACCTTCCTGCGCCACCTGATCGGCCTGCAGGATCCGAGCGGCGGCTCGGTCCGGGTACTCGGGAAGAGCTGGGCCGAGGTCGGCTTGCGCGAGAATCCGGAGCTGCGGCGCCAGATCGGCGTGGCCTTCCAGGGCGGCGCCCTGTTCAGCTCGATGAGCGTGGCCGAGAACGTCAAGCTGCCGCTCCGCGAGTTCGGCGGCCTCGACGAGAAGACCATGGACATCGTCGCCCGCCTCAAGCTCGAGGTGGTCAATCTCTCGGGCTTCGAGGCCCTGATGCCGGCCCAGCTCTCGGGCGGCATGCTCAAGCGAGCCGCCGTGGCCCGTGCCATCGTGCTCGACCCCAAGGTGCTGTTCTTCGACGAGCCTTCGGCCGGGCTTGACCCCACTGTCTCGGCCGCGCTCGACGAACTGATCCTGCGGCTGCGCGACGCCATGGACATGACCATCGTCGTGGTCACCCACGAGATGGAGAGCGCCTTCAAGATCGCCGACCGGATCGCGGTGCTCGACCACGGACGGATGATCGCGGTCGAGTCGCCGGACGCCCTGAAGCGCAGCGACAATCCGCGGATCCAGAACCTCCTGCAGCGCCGGGCCGAGCGCCCCGACATCGATCCCACCACCTATCTGAACCGCCTCGCCGGAGAGCCGCGGGCATGACGATGGACTAGACAAAGATGCGCAAGGCAAACACCCAATACGTCCTCGTCGGCGCTTTCGTCGCCGCCATGATCGCCGGCACCTTGACCGCGGTCGCCTTGCTGACCGGACAGGTCGGCGCCCGGACGGACTATCACACCATTCTGGACAACGTCGCCGACATCGGGTTCGGCACGCAGGTGCGATACGAAGGCTATCCGATCGGGCAGGTCGACCGGATCGTGCCCTTCGCCGAGGGCAGCGGCATGCGGTTCCGGGTCGAGCTCTCGATCGATCAGCAGTGGCGACTGCCGGTCGACAGCCTCGCCCGCATCGGCAGCACCAGCGTGCTGTCGGCCAAGACGATCGATATCGAGAGCGGCCGCGCCGCCGAGGTGCTGGCGCCGGGCGCGCGCATCCCCAGCGCCCAGCCCCAGGACATGTTCGCGGTCATGGCCGAGGTCGCGGGCACCTTCGGCGACCTCAGCCGCGACGGCCTGATGCCGCTGATCGACCAGGTCACGGCGCTGATCGAGAACAAGGGCGGCGCGATCGCGGACGAAGCCGGTATCCTGATCGCCAGCCTCAACGATCTGGCCCGCCAGATGAACGACCGCATGCCGGCGCTGGCCGACCAGGTCGCCGGCGTTCTGGCGCGGCTCGACGCCAGCGCCGAGTCGCTGCAGACGGTGGCCTCGCCCGCCAACGCCGCGGCGGTCGGCCGCATGATCTCCAACCTTGACCGGACCTCGGCGGTGTTCCTGGAAACCAGCGAGCGGCTCGGTGACAGCATGGTCCGGGTTCAGGCCCTGGTCACCGACCTCGACGGGCTGATCGAGGAGAACCGGGAGACCGTGGACCAGTCGCTGAAAGACCTGCGCTACAGCCTGGGTTCGGTCGCGCGCAACATCGATTCCATGGTCCACAACCTGGACGGCGCCTCGCGCAACATGAACGAGTTCAGCCGGCTGATCCGGCAGAACCCCAGCCTCCTGCTCAACGGCACGGCGCAGGAAGCCGACGGTGGAGGGTTCTACTGATGCGCCGTCGGCTCCGCTTTCTCCTGTTCGTCCTCCCGCTGCTGGCCGCCGGCTGCGGGACCTCGGCTCCGCCGGTGCCGAAGGACAACTTTCACCGCATCGTCGTGAGCGCCGCACCGGCGGAGAATCGGGCCAAGGCGCCGCTCGACGGGGTGGTCTCGGTTTCGCCCTTCGAGGCCGACGGGCTGCTCCGGGAACGGCCGCTCATCTTCGCCGTCTCGGACGACGGGCTGACCCTGCGGCAGCACGACTACCACCACTGGGTCGACGTTCCGAGCCGCATGCTGCGGGCCCAGCTGATCGAGTACCTGCGCGCCAGCGGCTTCGCCCGGATGATCGTGACGCCGGACCTCCGGGTCGCGCCCGACTACGAGGTGCGCGGCCGCCTGAAGCGCCTGGAGCAGAACCGGGCGGGCGGGCGACCCATGGTCACAATCGAGGTCGAGCTGGCCCTGGTCCGGCTGAGCGACCGGCGGGCTCTGGTGATCGACAGCTACGCCGTGAACCGGCCGACCGGCGCCGCCAGCGTCGACGCCGGGGTGGCGGCCCTGAACCTGGCGGCGGCCGATCTCTTCGGGCGCTTTCTCAGCGACGCCCGCGGCAGCCATCTGGCCGCCGTTGGAACCCCCGACCCCTAGAGCAGATCCGGGTGCGGGTTCAGAGCTCCAGACACTCGGCGATGACGACCGGCCCCGGAACCAGCACCCGACCGTTCGACCGGTCGACGTCGAAGGTCCGCGCCCGGTCGTTGGCGCCGCGGCTGGCGCTGACCATCTGAACCGCGGCCTTCCGGCAGGCGTCGATGCTCGAGAACTCGATCTCGCGCACCTGGACGCGCTGATCGCCATAGTTGCTGCTGCCCATGCTGCCGACGACGACAATGAGAACCAAAATCGCTTTCATAGCACTCCCCCAAACTGCGCTTTCCTAGCCTGCCGGCGACTATAGCGCGGCGCTCGGGGTCAATCCAGATTTAGAATGAAGAAAACGACAGAAACCTCTGTAAAATCAGGTTTCCTTAGCTAACAACAGGCGCAGCGACACGCGCGTGCCCTTGTGCGGCGTGCTGGCTATCTCGATGTCCCCGCCCATGCCCTGGGCGAGGCTTCGCGCGATCGCGAGGCCGAGGCCGCTGCCCGGGCGGCTCTCTTCGGTTTGCGGGGCCCGATAGGCGCGCTGGAAGACCCGTTCCTGATGCTCCGGCGCGATGCCGATGCCGGTGTCCCAGATCATCACGACCATGCTGTCGGGTTCCTCGACGGTGGCCTCGATGCCGATCGAGCCGCCCCGCGGCGTGTACTTGATCGCGTTGGTCAGCAGGTTCAGCAGGATCTGGCGCACCAGGTGCCCCTCGCCCCGGGCCTTGGGCAGATAGTCGGGCAGGGCGTTGATGACGGTGATATCCTCCGTCTCGGCCTTGGTTTCGAGCATGCGCAGGGCGCTGGCCGCCACCGCCGCCACGTCGAGCTCGGGCTCGCCGTCTTCGACCGGCTCCTGGGACCTCATCAGGCTCTCGATGACCGCCAGGAGATGCTGGCCGCTCTCGTGGATGTTGCGTGCGTAGTCCACGTTGCGCTCCAGATGGCCCTCCTTCATGGCCTCGGCGAAGCCGATGATGGCGTTGAGCGGCGTGCGCAACTCGTGCGCGATCGCGGCCAGGCGCGCCTCCAGCGCCGAGTCGCCCGTCTCGGTCAGGCGGTGCTCCAGCTCGTCCTTGCGGGCCAGGGCGGCGTCGAGAATTTTGAGCAGCTGCACCGATGTCCCGGCGGGCCGTTCCAGCGCCCCCTCGCTCGCCGTGCCGGTGCCGCGGTAGCCGGCGAACCGGCCGCTGGCGCTCGCGTAGTAGGGGATGCCAGTGATTCGCCAGGTCGTCCGTCCGGCGTTCGGTCCTTGAAGCCGCAGCCCCTCGATGCGGAACGCCCGCCGCTGGTCTACGGCGTCGCGGATCGCCTGTGCGTCACGCTGCTGGGGATCGATCAGGTCGAGAATGGAATGACCGAGCAGAATCTGTCCTGGCGTTCCGAGTGCCGCGGTCAGTCCGGGCGAGACCTGGACGAGCTGGAGCTCGCGGTCGGTTTCCCAATGCCAGTCGGCTGCGGACCGCAGCATGTCGCCATAGCCTTGCCCCCGCTCGCCGGCCAGGCTCGCCTCGATCACCCTCGCTGCGCCCGCGTCTTCGAAGGGGGCCGGGGGATCGTGAGACTTGTCCCTCATACCCTAGCTGCTCTCCGCCCTCGCCTCTTTTCCCGCGTTTCGAGAATACACCCTTGGAGCGGCGACGGCACGTTTGAAGTTTGTGAACTGTTTCCTACTATTGCGCGACAATCGCCACCGGGGATTCCCGCGAAGCTGGTTCTGTTCTAGTCGGGCCCGGAACCCTCGGCCAGAACAACCACACCCTCCGAGGCATTGAGGCGCAGAGGCAGAATTTCCTGGTACTCGGCCGAGTCGTAGAAGCGCCTCGCCTGCGCGACGCTGTCGAAGGCGATGATCACCATGCGCGACGCGGCCCATTCGCCCTCCAGGCATTCGGTCGCACCGCCGCGCACCAGGTAGCGGCCGCCGTAGCGCGCGACCAACCCGGTGACCGCTTCACGGTAGCGGCCGAAATCCTCCGGGTCGGTCACGGTGAGCTGCGCAATCAGATAGGCGGACATGGCCTCGGCTCCCTCGAATCCAGGCGGCTGCTGCGCATTCTGCCACCCGCCCGGTCGGCGCACTACCGGCAAAGGAGGTCTGGCGCGCGCCGCCTGAGATCCCATATCTCTGATCATCGGAGAGAGGAACGATGACCGCTACACGCTTGAACCGCCGGCGCCTGCTGCGAGCTGCGCTCGCTCTCGGCGCTGCCGCCGGGCTCGCAGGCGGCGCGCGGGCGGCGCTGACGCCGACGCCGCGGCAGACGCCGGGGCCGTTCTATCCGGAGACGCTGCCGCTCGATTCGGACAACGACCTGGTTTCGGTCGCCGGACGCCCCGGCAAGGCCGAGGGCGAGGTGCTGCATCTCTTCGGCCGCGTCCTCGACGAGAGCGGTCGGGCGCTGACCGGCGTGCGCGTCGAGATCTGGCAGTGCGACGCCTTCGGCCGCTACCACCATCCGCGCGATGGCGGCGCCGCCGACCCGAATTTCCAGGGGTTCGGCCGCATGGCGGTGGACAGCGACGCGGGCTTCCGTTTCCGCACGATCAAGCCCGTGCCCTATCCCGGGCGGGCGCCGCACATCCACTGCGCGATCGCCGGACAGGGGATCGAGCGGCTGACCACTCAGATGTACGTCGCCGGCGACCCCCGGAACGCGCGCGACTTCATCTATCGCCGGCTGGACCGATCGGCGCAGGCCGCCGTGGCTGTCGCGCTCGCGCCGGCGCCGGAGATCGAGCCGGGCGCGCTTGCCGGACGCTTCGACATCGTGCTCGACGATCGCCTGCTGCGCGGCTGACCGCGCGCTGCTACTCTCTCGGGTCGGCAAGGCTTGGGGGATATCGTGCGCTTAGAGGAAAAGATAGCGGTGGTGACGGGCGCCGGGTCCGGCTTCGGCGCGGGGATCGCACGCCGCTTCGCCGCCGAGGGCGCCGCGGTCGTGGTCGCCGACATCAACGACAACGGCGGCCGCAGCGTGGCCGGCCAGATCGCCGAGGCCGGCGGCCGCGCGGCCTACGTCCACGCCGACGTGACGCGGTGCACGGACGTCCGGGCGATGATCCAGGCCGCGACGGAGTCCTTCGGCCGGCTCGACATCCTGGTCAACAACGCGGGCTACACCCATCTGAACCAACCGCTGCTGGAGACCGAGGAGGCCGAGTTCGACCGGGTCTACGCGGTCAACGTCAAGTCGATCTACCTGGCTGCCCTGGAGGCCGTGCCGGTCTTCCGGCGCCAGGGCGGCGGCTGCATCATCAACACCTCGTCCACGGCGGCCTTGAGGCCCCGCCCGGGACTCACCTGGTACAACGGCTCCAAGGGGGCGGTGAACGTGATCACCCAGTCCATGGCGCTGGAACTGGCGCCGGAGGGCATCCGGGTCAACGCCATCTGCCCGGTGATCGGCGACACCGGCCTGCTGCAGCGCTTCATGGGTGTGCCGGACACGCCGGAGAACCGGCGGAAGTTCATCGAGACCGTGCCACTCGGCCGCCTCTCCACGCCCGAGGACATCGCCGCCGCCGCGCTCTATCTGGCGGCCGACGAGGGCGGATTCCTGACCGGCGTCTGCCTGCCGGTCGACGGCGGCCGCACCGCCTGAACCGACGCCGCCCGAAAGAAGAAGGCCCGGAAGTTGCCTTCCGGGCCCTCGAACTCGAGCGTCTGCCGGGCGGGCTATTCGCCGCGCATCATCCCGAGCAGGTGCAGGATCCAGATGAACAACGTGACGAAGGAGCCGTAGAGCATGAAGGCCCCGAAGATCGCCTTGCGCGTCGCCACGTCGCCCGCATCCGCCTCGTAGTACATGTTCTTGATCTGCTGCGTCTCGTAGGCGGTCAGCCCGGAGAACACCAGAACCACGACGACCGAGAGGATCAGGTCGAACACCGGGCTCTGGATCAGGAACACGTTAACCAGCAGCGCAATGAGGATGCCGAAGGTGGCCATGCAGAGGAAGGCGCCGATCGGACCCAGGTTGCGCTTGGTGGTGTAGCCGTAGAGGCTCATCGCACCGAAGGCTGCAGCGGTGATGAAGAACGCCTTGGGCACCAGCATCGGATCGACCTGCCCGTAGACGTAGATCATCGGACCGATGATCGCGCCCCACATAGCCGCATAGACCCAGAAACAGGCCTGGGCTGCGCCGATCGATTTGGACATCATGACCCGCGGCGCGATGAAGCCCATGCCGAGGATGCCGATGAAGAACAGCCAGAAGACCGAATGAACGGCCTGGACCATTGCAAGGTCGCTGGCCACGAAGAGCGCTATGGCGCCGGTGAAGGCGACGCCCAGCGACATGTAGTTGTAGACCCGCAGCATGTAGTTGCGCAGGCCGACATCGATCTCAGCCGCGCTGGTCTGCGCCCGGGTCATGGTTCTGCGATCAGGATCGAATGCCATGGTGTCCCTCTAGATGCCTCAGTTCAGTGATAACCGTTCGCAAGTAATATTGTACCACGCGGCCCACGAATCAATAACCCCAAGGGGCCGAAGGGGGGCGATTTTCATGAAAGTGCGGTTACATTTCGTTAATCGTTGCGCAGAAGCGGAGCGGCCTTGTGGCCCAGCGCCCGCCAGGTCCCGATGAAGCCCAGGCAGAGCGTGATGATCAGGGCGACCACCGCCGTGCTGGCCACGGCCTGGGGGATGAAGGTGAAGGGGCCGCGCAGCACCTCGGTCATGATCAAATAGGCGGCCAGGGTGCCGATGACGCTGGCGATCGCGGCGCTGACCAGGCCCATCAGGCCGTACTCGATCAGGAAGGCCTGCACGATCCGGCCGCGGGTCGCCCCCAGCACCTTTAGGATGACGGCGTCGTAGATCCGACGGTGATGCCCCGCCGCCACGGCCCCGGCGAGGACCAGGATCCCGGCGAAGAGCGCCACGCCCGCCACCGCGCGCACCGCGATCCCGACGTTGCCGATCAGCTCGCCGACCGCGGTAAGGGCGTCGCGCACGCGGATCGCCGAGATGTTGGCGAAGTTGCCGGTCACCGCCCGCTCGACCTGGTCTTCCTGCTCGGCCGAGACCTTGACCGTGGCGATCTGCGTCTGGGGCGCCGCCTCAAGGATCCCTGGCGAGAAGACCATGACGAAGTTGATGGTCATCCGCGACCAGTCGATCACCCTCAGGTTGGCGATGGTCACCTCGATGTTCCGCCCGAGCAGATTGATGGTCATGGTGTCGCCCGGGCCGATCCCGAGCAGCCGTCCGACGTTATCGTCGAGCGAGACCAGCGGCTTGCCGCTGTAGTCGGCCGGCCACCACTCGCCGGCGGTCAGCTCGGTGTCTTCCGGCGGCTCGCGGGTCCAGGTCAGTCCCCGGTCGCCCCGGAATACCCACTCGATCTCGGGCGGAATATCCAGTTCCCGGCTGGACTTGCCGTTCACCTGCGCGATGCGTCCGCGCAGCATGGGCACGCGGCGGATCTCCCGCACGCCCGCCACCTCGCCGACGGCCTGCTCGAAGTTCTCTGCCTGGCTCGGCTGGATATCGAGGAAATAGAAGTTGGGCGCCTCTTCGGGCAGGCTGTCGCCGACCTGCTTGGCCAGGTTGCCCTCGATCAGCGCGTTGGTGACGAGCAGGGTCAGGCCGAGCCCGAGCGACATGATGACGCCCCCGGTCCGCGCGCCCGGGCGGTAGAGGTTGGCCAGCGCCAGGCGCAGGCCAGCGTGGCGCGGCCGTCCGGCGCGCCGCGCCAGGGTCATGACCCCGTAGGCCGCGAGCCGGAATGTGGCGAGCGCGCCCAGCGCGCCGGCGACGAAGTAGAGCGCGAGCCGCTTGTCGACCGCCGTTACCACGGCCAGACCGGCCAGGAGCAGACCAAGCAGGGCGATGCCCGCCCAGGCCTTGGCGCCCACCGACGTCTGGTCGGGCGCGATCAGATCGCGGAACAGGCTGGCTGCCGGCACCGCCTGGGCGTGCTGCAGCGGCCAGAGCGAGAACACCAGGGTGATCAGGACACCGAAGGCGGCGGCGAGCGCGAGCGGCGCCGGGAAGACCGCCGAGACCCCCTGCCAGCCGAAGCTGTCGCCGACCAGGGCATTGACCGCGAAGGGCGTGGCGGCGCCGAGCGCCAGGCCGATCGCGATGCCGAGGGAAGCGAGCGCCAGCACCTGGGCCAGGTAGACCCGGAAGACGAGTCGGCCGGAAGCGCCGAGGCATTTCAGGGTCGCGATGGTCGCCGTCTTGCCCTCGAGGTAGCTGCGCACGGCGTTGCCGACCCCGACCCCGCCGACCAGCAGAGATGTCAGGCCGACCAGGCTGAGGAACATGCCGAGCCGCTCGATGAAGCGCTTGGCCCCCGGCGCCGCTTCGGCGGTGCCGCGGACCTGCCAGCCGGCCTCGGGGAAGGTCTCGAGGATCTCGGCCCTCAGCGCCGCGGGCGATTCCCCGGGCGGCACGCGCAGCCGGTAATGGGTGTGGTTCAGGGCGCCGGGGCGCAGCAGCCCGGTTTGCGGCAGGCTGTCCGTGGACACCATGAAGCTGGCGCCGAACATCATCTGGGTCCCGATCCGGTCCGGCTCCCGCTCCAGGATGGCCCGGATCTGGTAGCGCCCCTCGCCCACAAAGATCTCGGTCCCGAGGGCGTCGTCGCCCAGGTCCAGCCGGGATACCAGGGTGCGGTCTATCGCCGCGCCCCAGAGACCGTCGGACTGGCCGAGCGCCTGGTCCAGCGGCAGCGGCGGGTCGAGCACCACCTCGCCGTAGAGCGGAAAGACGTCGTCGACCGCGCGCAGTTCCACCAGCACGGAGCGACGCTCCTCGCCGGGCGCGCGCACCATGGCCCGCATGTGGGTCGAGACCGAGACATCGGCCCGCTGCTTCAGCCAGGCCAGCTCCTCCGGCCCGGCGGTGCGGTGCACCATTCTCAGATCGAGGTCGCCGCCCAGCAGGCTCTGGCCCTGGGCCGCCAAGCCGCCGAGCACGGACTGCGACAGCGAGCCGACACTGGCGATCGCGGCCACGCCGAGGGTGAGGCAGCCCAGGAACACGCCGAAGCCCTTGAGCCCGCCGCGCAGCTCCCGCCGCGCCAGGGTCAGCGCCAGCCCGAACTCGCGCATCAGCTCGCCCTGGCGGTCGGCACCGCGCCCTGCGCCAGGGCGTCTTCCCGGATCTGGCCGTCGACCAGGCGGATCTGGCGCCCGCAGCGTTGCGCCAGGTTCGGGTCATGGGTGATCAGCATGAGGGTCGTGCCGTGGCCCGCGGTCAGGTCGAACAGAAGGTCGATCACCCCGCGGCCGGTCTCGCCGTCGAGGTTGCCGGTCGGCTCGTCCGCCAGGAGCAATAACGGCTGCGGCGCGAAGGCGCGCGCCAGGGCCACGCGCTGCTGCTCGCCGCCGGACAGCTGCCCCGGATAGTGGGTCAAACGGTGCGCTAGGCCGACCTGGTCGAGGCAGGCCCTGGCCCGCTCGAAAGCGTCGCCGCGGCCGGCCAATTCAAGGGGAATGGCCACATTCTCCAGCGCCGTCATGGTCGGCACCAGGTGGAACGACTGGAACACGATCCCGACGCTGGAGCGGCGGAATAGCGCGAGGCCGTCCTCGGACAGGCTCGCCAGCTCCTGCCCGGCGACGGTCACCCGTCCGGCGGTGGCTCGCTCGAGGCCGGCGACGATCATCATCATCGACGATTTACCGGAGCCCGAAGGCCCGACCACGCTGACCGTCTCACCGGCGCCGACCTCCAGGTCGATGCGGCGCAGGATCTCGACCGGGCCCGCCGCCGACGGCAGGGTCAGCTCCAGGTCCTCCAGGCGGATCATGGTTCCGTCCATAAGGGCTTGCCCGTCGGGGCTGAGGGTGGTCGCGGACATGAAAATACTACGCTCCGTGGCGGGCGTTCGATCACACGGCCATATGGCGACGCGCCACCCGGTTTCAACAGACGGCCCGGCCCGGCCGAACCGCCGCCGGGCCGCCCGCCGGCCGGGTCACGCCGCCTTGTGCATGTTTCCGAGGACGGAGTGCAGGATGCCGCCGGCGGCCTTTACCGGGGCTCTTCCAGCCACTCGACAGACGCGTTGAAGAGATATCCCGCGCCATAGATCGTCTTGATGAGCTGCGGATCCTCATTGTTGGCCTCGAGCTTGCGGCGCAGCCGCGAAACCCGGACATCCACGGCCCGATCGAAGGCGGCGGAGTCTTCGCCCGACGTGAGCTCGAGCAGCTGTTCCCGGGAAAGAATTCTTTTCGGTGCCTTGAGGAACACGGCAAGGAGACGGGCTTCCGCGGCGCTGATCGTCAAGGTCTTGCCGTCTTCGGAGGTCAGGGAATAGGTGTCCGGGCTATAGGTCCAGTTCTCGAAACGAGCGTTCCGCAGGGTCTCGGGCGCGCTGCTTTCCTCCCCTTGCCGGGTCCGGCGAAGGACCGCCTTGACCCGGGCGACCAGCTCTCGAGGCTCGAAAGGCTTGACGATATAGTCGTCCGCGCCGACCTCCAGGCCGATCACCCGGTCGGTCGCCTTGCCCCGTCCCGTCAAGATGACGATGGCCGTATCGGGAGTGCCCTGGAGACTTCGGACGAGATCCAACCCGTCGCCGTCGGGCAGCCCCAGGTCAATAATGCAAAGCGCCGGCGTCTGTTTCTGGAGATAGCTCCTCAGCTCCTGCCCGCGAGTGAAGTGCCTGGTCTGATAGCCCGCCGATTCGAGAGAACGGAGAACGGTTTGAGCAACCTCGATGTTGTCCTCGACAACGACGATCCCTTCCGACTGCGGGGCCACGGCTAGATCTCGTTCACTGCGTTTGCCGATTTCTGTTCAACGCAAATGCTATCACAAGCTCATCACGCCAAAACAGGCGATTGCAGGGTCACTGTATCATGGATTGGCTCAGGACAATCGGATAAATCTATATTTCGCAATGTGTTAGGCTATTTTTCGGTGACCGGGCCATCGTTCTGCAACCGGCTCCGGATGGCCCGGTGGAGTTCGTGCGCCTCGAAGGGCTTGCGCAGGACCGGCATGGGAGGTTCGGCGCCACCCCTGGTCTTTCCCTCCGTGAAGGCGCTCATCAGCAGGACTTTGACATCCGGCCTTCGCTCCAGTGCCCGCTGGGCCAGGTCATAGCCGTTCATTCCACCTGGCATGACCACATCGGACAGAAGAAGCGCGATCTCGTCGATGCTGGATAGGAGACCAAGGGCCTCGTCGGCGTTCGCGGCCTCGATTGTAACAAAGCCGAGTTCGATCAACTGGCGGCGAATCACCTCCCGAACGTCATGATCGTCATCCACCAGCAGAACCAGCGTCCGTTCCGCGGAGTCCTCGCGCGTCGCGCCCTGCTCAGTGGACGCTATGGCCGCTTCCGCGCAGGGAAGGAGCAAGCGTACCTGGGTGCCTTGTCCGACTGCGCTGTCCAGTGCGACCGCACCGCCGGATTGCTTGGCGAAGCCGTAAACCATGCTCAGGCCGAGGCCGGTCCCCTGGCCCGCCTCCTTCGATGTGAAAAAGGGCTCGAACACCCGATCCACGGTGGCTTGATCCATGCCGCTGCCGTCGTCGACAACCGATATGGCGACATAGCGGCCGGTCGGCAGCTCGACCTCCGTGCGCGCCCCCTCGGCGATGGATTCCAGCCCCGCGGTGACCCGAAGCGTACCGCCCCCAGGCATGGCATCGCGCGCGTTGAAGCAAAGGTTCAGCAAGGCATTCTCCAACTGGTGAAGATCGACGAAGGCGAGAAGATCCCGATCCTCGGTCTCGCTGACGATAGCGATTTCCTTGGGCAGCGTGCTCTTCAGCAGTCCGACGAGACTCTCGATCAGGGCTTCGACCTTCACCGGCGCCGGCTCGAGCATCTCTTGGCGCGAGAAGGACAGGAGCCGACGAATGAGCTTGGTCCCGCGCCTGGCGGCTTCGATCGCCGGGTCGACGAGTTCCGCGTCCGCGCCTCGAGAGCGCTCTCGCAGCGGCAGGAGATTTCCCAGGACGACAGTCAAGAGATTGTTGAAGTCGTGCGCAAGGCCGCCCGACAACTCGGCGACCGCCTCCATCTTTTGTGCATGGGCCAAGGCGGTTTCGGCCTTCTTCTGGTCGGAAACATCGAGCGAGAGGACATAGTAGCCGGGGAACGCGTGATCCGTTTCGAGATCGGTGATGATGTTGGTTCGGATAAGGGCGTTCCTGCCGTCGGGAAGCCCCAGCGTGTACTCGAACGTGACCTCCTCGCCCATTTGCCCCTTCTCCAGGAAGGGGATCAGCTGGTCATAGAGCTTTTCGCCGAGCACCTCTCGCGTCGTTTTGCCGATGATGTCTTCCTTCGTGTAGCCGAAGGCGCGGGCGATCCTATCGTTGGCAAATTGGTAGCGCTGATGGGCGTCGATGTAGGCGATACCCGCGGGCACGGCGTCGGTGATGAGACGGAGCCGCGCTTCGCTGTACTTCAGGGCCTCGGAGATGCTTTGTTCCGATTTTACCAGGTCGCGCAGCTGCTCGTTGGCCCGTTGCAGCTCTTGCGTGCGTCTCTGCACGCGCGCCTCCAGCTCTTCGTTTCTTTCCCTTATAAGCTCTTCGGCGCGCTGCTGCTCGGTAATGTCGGAGTAGACCGAGATGAAACCGCCCTCGGGCAGGGGTACGCCATGAATTGCCAGGACCACGCCATTCGGGCGCGTCTGCTCCTGATAGTGGGCGATGAAGTTCTGCGCCGCCTCGACCCTTTCGGAGATCTGCTGCTCAATCGATCCGTCACCGTATTCGCCGCGTTCGGCGTTGAACCGCACGAAATCCGCGTAGGACGAGCCGACGACAGCCAGCTCCTTGGGTAGCTCGAGCAGGTCGAGATAGCGCTGATTGCAAAAAACCAGCCTGAGCCGTTCGTCAAAAACCGAGATGCCCTGATCGATGTGATCAAGCCCGGCTTTGAGCGTGGCGAACTCCGAGCGTGCTTCGACCTCAGAAGCCAAAGGGAAAAACCTCCGGTGACTCGAGCCCGGCCTGGCGCACCCAGCGATTCCGAACCATTAGACGAAAAGGCTGCGCGGGGAACCTTGTAACAATTGGATACATTCGAACAACACTTCTGCAACAGTGGCCGCTTAGTCCTCTCACCTAGCAAAAAGGCTCAATTCGAATGAGCCGAACGTATCGGGAGGGCGTTGACATGTATGCAGATTTCGAAAGCGCCGGTGCTGTCCAAACCGAGAAGCTTCACGTTGGCCACCTTCTAACAAGCGGCATCGAAGCCAAGCGGCGGACAAGATCGCTCGGGCGGACCGAGTTCGTGCCGGCCGGCCGAAACATTTACATGCAGGACGACCCCGCCGAATACCTTTTTCGGCTCATCGGCGGCACGGTCAGCACATCGCTGGTGATGGAGAACGGCGACCGGCGGGTCACCGGCTTCCTCTCCGAGGGCGACTATTTCGGATCCATCTTCTCGGATTGCTATCGCACCACGGCGGAAGCGATCACGGATTGCACTCTTGTCTGCTACGGCCGCCGCCGTTTGTCTTCGAAGGAGGTCTGCAGCTCTACCTACGGACAGATCGTTCTCGATGCCTTGGCGAACGAACTGAGCATCGCCGAAGACCACGTGCTTCTGCTTGGCGGCGTGACGGCATGTTCGAGGGTCGCGGCATTCCTGCTCTACCTCTCGAAGCGGGCCGCCCAAAGAGGCGAGCCGGAGAATCCCATCTCGATCCCCATGACGCGCTATCACATCGCCGACTTCCTCGGGACCACGCCCGAATCCGTCAGTCGCTGTCTGACCAAACTCAAGCAGTCGGGCGTCATCAGGATGGATACGCCCGATATGATCACCTTGGTCGATCAGTGCGCGCTTTCCAACATCCCTCGAGGGTATTGACTTCACGCCAGCTTCCCGGCTGCTGCGAAACAGGCATTGTCCTTTCTGGACCCTGGGGCGCCAAGCCGAGAGAGATCAACAACGCGCAGCTCAGCGCGGCAATTCGAGCTGATCCGCCGACTCGCGACTTTCAGCTACGGTTCATGCGGTTCTCGATCAGGTTGTCCACCACGCCTGGGTCCGCCAGTGTCGATGTATCGCCCAGGCTGCCGTAGTCGTTCTCGGCGATCTTGCGAAGAATCCGACGCATGATCTTGCCCGATCGTGTCTTGGGCAGTCCCGGCGCCCATTGAATCAAATCCGGCGACGCGATGGGTCCGATCTCCGAACGCACCCATTTGACCAATTCCTTGCGCAGATCTTCCGTGGCATCCACGCCGGCGGACAAGGTCACGTAGGCGTAGATCCCTTGACCCTTGATGTCATGGGGGAAGCCGACGACGGCCGCCTCCGCGACCAAGTCGTGGGCGACCAGGGCGCTCTCCACCTCCGCGGTTCCCATGCGGTGCCCTGAGACGTTGATGACGTCATCCACCCGCCCCGTGATCCAGTAGTAGCCGTCCTCGTCACGCCGGCAGCCGTCGCCGGTGAAGTACTTTCCCTGGAAGGTGGAGAAATAGGTTTGGACAAAGCGCTCGTGGTCGCCGAACACGGTCCGCATCTGACCCGGCCAGCTGTCGGCCAGGCAGAGATTGCCTTCCGTGGCGCCGGCCAGAACCTTGCCCTCGTGGTCGACGATCTCGGGCTTGACCCCAAAGAAGGGAAGCGTCGCCGAGCCGGGTTTCAAGTCGGTGGCGCCCGGCAGGGGTGAGATTAGGATGCCGCCGGTCTCCGTTTGCCACCAGGTGTCGACGATCGGGCAGCGTTCGTTGCCGACGACGCGGTAGTACCACAGCCAGGCTTCGGGATTGATCGGCTCGCCAACGCTGCCCAGGATGCGCAGGGACGAGCGCTCGGTTTGCTTCACCGGCTCTTCCCCGTGGCGCATGAGGGCGCGGATGGCGGTCGGCGCGGTGTAAAAGATGTTGACCTTGTGCTTGTCGCAGACCTGCCAGAAGCGGGAGTTGTCCGGATAGTTGGGCACCCCCTCGAACATGAGCGTTGTCGCGCCGTTGGCCATGGGGCCGTAGACGATATAGCTGTGCCCGGTCACCCATCCGACATCGGCCGTGCACCAGTAAACCTCGCCGTCGTGGTAGTCGAAGATGTACTGGTGAGTCATGGCGGCGTAGACCAGATAGCCGCCGGTGGTGTGCAGCACGCCCTTCGGCTGACCGGTCGAGCCCGAGGTGAAGAGGATGAAGAGCGGATCCTCCGCGCCCATTTCCTCCGCCGGGCAGTCCGCCGTGGTGGCGGCGCAGGCCTCATGGCACCAAACATCCCGGCCGTCGGTCCAATCGATCTCGCCTCCGGTGCGGCGCACCACGAAGACGGTCTCGACGCCCGGGCAACGCTCGAGCGCCTTGTCGGCATTGGCCTTGAGCGGAACCTTGCGGCCGCCGCGGAGGCCCTCGTCCGCGGTGATCACGCAGCTGCTCTCGCAACCATTGATCCGATCCGCCAGTGAGTCCGGCGAGAAGCCGCCAAAGACGATCGAGTGAACCGCGCCGATCCGGGCGCAAGCCAGCATGGCGTAGGCCGCCTCTGGAATCATCGGGAGATAGATTGTCACCCGGTCGCCCTTTTTGACCCCGCGTTCTTTCATGGCATTGGCAAGCCGGCAAACCTGGTCGTGGAGTTCGCGGTAGGTGATTTTCCGGCTCTCGGAAGGGTCGTCGCCTTCCCAGATGATGGCGACCTGGTCGCCGCGATCGGCCAAGTGCCGATCCACGCAGTTGTAGCAGGCGTTAGTCGTGCCGTCGTGAAACCAGCGGATGTGCACATCGCCCGGCCCGAAGGAGACGTCCTTGACCTGGGTGTAGGGCTTGAACCAATGAATGCGCTTTCCTTCTTCGGCCCAAAAGGCTTCGGGATCGCTGACCGACTTGTCATAGAGGTCGCGGTACTTGGCCGTGTCGCACCAGGCTTGCTGGGCGATTAATTCCGGAACTTCGAAGAGCGTGGCTTCCGTCATGTCAATGTCCCTTTCCAACAGTCAGGCCGTGAACATCCGGCCCATGGCCTGGCAAGGTCTGGCGTGCCGCCCGGAGGGGAGGGGCCCGGACTAGGCTTCGGCTTCCTTGATGATGGCTTGTTCGATCATGCGATTTGCTTCCTCGGCCTCACCCCAGCGCTTGATCTTGACCCACTTGTTGGACTCGAGATCCTTGTAGTGGGCGAAGAAGTGCTCGATCTGCTCCAGCAGGATCTTCGGTAAACCGCGGTATGAGCTGATGTTGGAGTAGAAGGGGTGCAGTTCGTCGACCGGGACGGAGAGGATCTTTTCGTCCTCTCCCGCTTCGTCCTCCATGATGAGCACGCCGATCGGGCGGGCGCGCACGATCGCGCCCGGAACGACCGGCGTGCCGGCGACGACCAGGATGTCCACCGGATCACCGTCGTCCGCCAGCGTGTGCGGAATGAACCCGTAGTTGCAGGGATAGCGCATCGCCGTGTGAAGGAAGCGGTCGACGAAGATCGCGCCGGAGTCCTTGTCGAGCTCGTACTTGATCGGCTCACCGCCCAGTGGCACCTCGATGACAACGTTCACCTCCCAAGGCGGGTTGTTGCCGACGGCGACTTTGTTGAGATCCAAGTTTCTTCCCTTCCTCGCTCGACGCGATGCGGCGGCCGCCGTCCTGTCCGGCAGGCCCGCGGCGCAATTCGCGGAAACGTCTGCTCCCGTCGGGCGCATTGAGACCACTCGCGGGCCTCCTGTCACTGACACCTATCAATTGAACGGCGCAGCGCCGCGGCCAAGGCCGGCACGCCGCGCCTCAGGCGGCCTTGCCCTTGGCCTTATGGGGCCTTCGCAGCTTGTTGCGGACCTCGACCATCTCGCGAACGGCGCCGACCAAGTGGTCCGATCTTCCGATAGGCCACATTTCTGGCCCGCACACTGACACCTATCAGCGCGCCGCCACGGCGAGCGACCTATAAGGCCTTTCAAACCGTCCGCGCGTCACCGGGCTGATGATCGACTCGATCAGGGCAGGCGCCTGGCCGGGATCAAGGTTTCTGGAAGGGAATAATCGTTATGGCTGAAGCCGACAAATCCGGACAGGAGTATTGGAAAGCGAACGTGAGGCTCGTGGCCATCTGCCTCGTCATCTGGGCATTGGTTTCTTACGGCTTCGGCATAGTCCTGCGCCCGATGTTGGACGTGGTCGATGTGGGTGGTGCTGGATTGGGATTCTGGTTCGCACAACAAGGCTCGATCTACGTGTTTCTCATACTGATCTTCGTCTACGCCGTGAAGATGAACAGCTTGGACCGCCGCTTCGGCGTCGAAGAGCAAGACGAAGAAGAAAAGGCCTGATTGGGGGAACTGAACGATGGATCTTCAAACCCTTACCTACATTGTCGTGGGCGCGACCTTCGCGCTCTACTTCGGCATTGCGATCTGGGCACGGGCCGGCAGCACCGGTGAATTCTACGCTGCGGGCCGGGGCGTGCATCCGGTGGCCAACGGCATGGCGACCGCGGCGGACTGGATGTCCGCGGCCTCGTTCATCTCGATGGCGGGCCTGATTGCCTTCCGCGGCTATGATGCCTCGATCTTCCTCATGGGCTGGACCGGCGGCTACGTTCTGCTCGCCATGCTTCTGGCGCCTTACCTGCGCAAGTTCGGCAAGTTCACAGTCCCCGAGTTCATCGGCGACCGCTACTACTCGGACGCCGCAAGGGTCGTGGCGGTCATCTGCCTGATCGTAGCCTCGATCACCTATGTGATTG
The DNA here is from genome assembly GCA_030064845.1 of Kiloniellales bacterium. Classification (NCBI taxonomy): domain Bacteria; kingdom Pseudomonadati; phylum Pseudomonadota; class Alphaproteobacteria; order Rhodospirillales; species Kiloniellales bacterium. The sequence continues at coordinate 82,824 of JASJEC010000006.1, read as the reverse complement.
GACAGATGAAGGGCGTCGGCGTCGCCTTCTCCCGCTTCCTCGAGGTGGACTTCGCGACGGGCCTCTTCGCCGGCATGGGCATCGTCTTCGTCTATGCGGTGCTGGGTGGCATGAAGGGCATCACCTACACGCAGATCGCCCAGTATTGCGTGCTGATCCTGGCCTACACGATTCCCGCGGTCTTCATTTCTCTGCAGCTGACGGGCAATCCGCTGCCGCAGCTTGGACTGTTCAGCGGGGTGGAGGGCAGTGGGACACCCTTGTTGGAGAGGCTCGACCAGACGGTGACGGATCTGGGCTTCAAGCAATACACGGCCCAAGCGGGGGGCACGCTCAATCTTGTGCTCTATACATTGTCGCTGATGATAGGAACGGCGGGCCTGCCGCACGTCATCATCCGCTTCTTCACCGTGCCCAAGGTCAAGGACGCGCGCTTCTCCGCGGGCTGGGCCCTGGTCTTCATCGCCATTCTCTACACCGTCGCGCCGGCGGTCGGAGCAATGGCGCGGCTCAACATCACCAACACCATTCAAATCGGCGAGATCGGTTCGCCGGAAGGCAATCTCGCTTATGAGCAACGTCCGCAGTGGTTCAAGAACTGGGAGAAGACCGGCCTTCTGGTCTTCGAAGACAAGAATGGCGATGGCCGTATCCAGTACTACAACGACAAGAACGCGGACTTCGCCAAGAAGGCAGAGGCCTGGGGCTGGCAGGGCAATGAGATGGTCAAGGTCGACCGCGACATCATGGTCCTCGCCAATCCCGAGATCGCCAGCCTTCCGAACTGGGTGATCGCCCTGGTCGCCGCGGGCGGCCTGGCCGCGGCCCTGTCGACTGCCGCCGGCCTGCTCCTGGCGATCTCCTCGGCGATCTCGCATGATCTGCTGAAAGGCATGTTCATGCCGAACATCTCGGAGCGGGGCGAGCTTATGGCCGCGCGTATATCGATGGCGGGGGCTATCGCCGTGGCCGGCTATCTCGGGCTCAATCCACCGGGGTTCGCCGCCCAGGTCGTGGCGCTCGCCTTCGGCCTTGCCGGCTCCTCGATCTTCCCGGCCCTGATGATGGGGATCTTCTCAAAGCGCGTGAACAACGTTGGCGCCGTGGCCGGCATGTTGACGGGCCTCGGGTGCACCTTGATCTACATCTTCTGGTTCAAGGGCTGGTTCTTCATCAAGGGAACCGAGATGATGGCCAATACGCCGGACAACTGGTTCCTGGGCATCGCTCCGGAGGCCTTCGGAGCGGTCGGTGCCATGATCAACTTCGGTGTGGCCTTCGCCGTGTCGAAGATGACCCAGGCGCCGCCGGAGCATATCCAGCAGCTGGTCGAGGATATCCGCATCCCGAAGGGCGCGGGTGCCGCGACCAGCCACTAAGGGGGCAAAAACCGGAGAAATCCTCCCTGTACTTGTCGTAAGTTGAACTCAACAGACCCTGCTTCCGGTAGGGTCTGTTCTTTCTTTTGGCGGAGAGTCAATGGTGGCCGAACTCAGCACTATCCGTGACTACCTGGCCGACTGTCATCCTTTCAGCCTTCTGGATGCGGCGGATCTCGGCGCCTTGTGCGCGGCGATCCAGGTGGTGCGTGAGAAGCGCGGCGCGATCTTGCTCGAGCCAGGCCAGAAGATCCAATCGCTCTATCTGGTTCGCTCCGGCGCGGTCGAGATCAAGACGTCCGACGGTGAACTCCTGATGCAGATTGGCGACGGCGAGGCCTTCGGCGTGCGGGCCATGCTGGGCGACGGTACGGCGCCCAACGAAGTGTCGGCCTTGGAAGACATCGAACTCTACTTGATACCCCGGGCCGACTTTTTGCGACTGAGAAAAGCGCACACCGAGTTCGCCGACTATTTCGTTCCCATGAAGGCCGGCGAATTCCGACGCGGGAAACCCTGGGCTAGAGCCCGCGCGAAAGCGCAGTTCGGGCTGATGTCGCTGACGCTACGCAATCTCTTGGAACGAGAGCCGATCACGATCGAACGCGGCACCACCCTGCGCGATGCGGCGAAGCTCATGCGCCAACACGACATCTCCTGCCTGCCGGTGGTGGAAGGCGAGGAACTGGTCGGTATTCTGACCACCGGAGATCTCAGGGACCGTGTGGTGGCGGAAGGCCTGGATGTCGAGGGGCCGGTCGATTCCGTCATGACTTCGGCGCCGGTGACGCTCGACGCGGAGAGCGCAGCCTTCGACGCGCTCCTGACCATGACCCAGAGAGGCATCAGCCACCTTCCCGTGACCGACAAAGGGCGGCTGGCCGGCATCATCACCAACACCAACCTGGTTCGCCAACAGACCCAATCAGCGGTCTTCATGGTGGGGGATATCGCCAGGCGCGTGACTCACGACCAACTGGCGGAGGTCGTCGCGCAAGTGCCTAAACTGCTTATGGACCTCGTCGAGTCCGGCGCCACGGCCGACAGCATCGGGCACATCGTCACCAGTATCTGCGATGCGACGACCCGGCGACTGCTGACCCTGGCCGAGAGAGAACTGGGGCCGCCGCCCCTGCCCTATGTCTGGCTTGCCAGCGGTTCCCAGGCGCGACAGGAGCAGACCGGCGTTTCCGACCAGGACAACTGCATGGTGATCGACGACGGCTTCGATCCGGCCCTGCACGGGGACTACTTCAAGTCCCTGGCAACTCGGGTCTGCGACGGCCTCAATGCCTGCGGCTACGTCTACTGCCCCGGGGAAATGATGGCGATGACCGACAAGTGGCGCCAGCCATTAAGCCGGTGGCAAAAGTACTTCGCATCCTGGATCGATGAGCCCGAACCCATGGCGCAGATGCTGACCAGCGTTATGTTCGACCTGAGACCCATCTGGGGCGAGACCGGCCTGTTCGAGGCGCTTCACGACCAGGCCGTGGCCAAGGCGAAGTCGAACAGCATTTTCCTCGCCCATCTGGTCAGCAACGCGCTGACCCACACGCCGCCGCTCGGCTTCTTTCGCAACTTCGTGCTCATTCGCGGCGGCGAACATAAGCACCGATTTGACCTGAAACACAGCGGTGTCGTGCCGGTCATCGATATCGCCCGGGTCTATGCCCTGGCCGCGGGGATCAAGGAAGTCAACACGCGCGACCGATTGCTCGCCGAGCGCGAGGCCAGCGCGTTGAGCAAATCCGGTGCGCAGGACCTCTTGGATGTCTTCGAGTTCATTTCGATCACCCGGCTGAAGCACCAGGCGAGGCAGATTCGCGATGGCCGGGCCCCGGACAATTTCATGTCTCCCGAGGACCTGTCCCATTTCGAGCGAAACCACTTGAAGGATGCCTTCGACGTCGTAAAGACAATCCAGTCTTCCATGGCCAACGCCTATCACGTGGGCACTCTTTGATCCCATGAAGCCAGTCGTCCAGGAGCGTGGTGTGTTGAGTTGGGATCGCTTCCCAGTCTTGATTGGAAGCGTGATTGCGCGCTGCGCTCTGGACCTGGAGCAGGCCAGCCAGCTCCGGAACACCGGCCCGTGCTGATCCATCTCCTGGCGACCTTCTCCGCGGGTATCTGCGCGGCCGGCGTCATTCTTCTGTTCTATCGGTTGCGCGGCCGGAAATCGCCCCGCTATCTGATTCCGCTCGCGGCCGGCCTTGCGATGCTCGCCTACAATCTGTGGGACGAGTATTCATGGGGCCCCCGGACGATCGCGAGCCTGCCGGCGCAGATCGAGGTCGTGGAGACCTTTGGCACCTCCGCCGCCTGGAAGCCTTGGACCTACCTCTTCCCGCAAACCGAACGTTTCATCTCGGTCGATCGATCGAAGCTTCGCCGGAACGAGAAACTGCCGGGCTATGTCCTCGCCGAGGTCATTCTGGTCAATCGCCGGAGTCCCACGGTCGTGACCCAGCAGCTCTTCGACTGCCCGAACGCCAGGCGGACGGATTTCATGGCGTCAGGGGGCGTCGACGAGAACGGCTTGCCGCTGGAGCAGAACTGGACCGCGGTCGAGCCGGACAGCCCGCTGTTCAAGGCGGTCTGCTCGACGACGCCGGCCGAATGACCGGCAGTGCCGCCCTACCCCTGTCGCTGCGGACTCATGGAAACCAGGCGCTGAACCTGCGCCAGGACTTCGCGGGTCGAAAAGGGTTTGGTCAAATAGGCGTCGACCCCCATCGCGAGACCTCTTTCGCGATCTTCCTCTCGTCCCCGGGCGGTCAGCATGATAATCCGCAGGTCATTCCACTTCGGATTGGCGCGGATGAACTCACAGACCTCGAAGCCGTCTCTCTTGGGCAGCATGACGTCGAGCAGGACAAGCGCCGGACAGGCTTCCTCGATGGCCTCAATGGCCTCCTCCCCGTCGCGGGCGACGCGGACCTCGAAATTTGCCCGGCTCAGTAGAAATGTAAGCGCCTTCAAAATCTCAGGCTCATCCTCAACTATTAATACCATACTTGTCATGGCAATTCCGTGTAATTGCTGGAGCCGCACAGACAATCACGGCTACATCCCGTCGATCTTGTCTCTTGCTCCCCCGAGAAAGGCGCGGTCCTATCGGACCATACTCGTTCGATTTACCAGAGTAGAAACAAGTACTTCGACTTAGTCTTCGGTCACCGCGCTTCTCAGTCCTTCGTAAGGCCCGTGACTTCGGTGCAAGGCCCAATCGAGGAGACGTCAGGCGCAGGGAAGCGACTCGGCTCGCCTGCCGCCCCGCGGTGCCGTTCGCCAATGGCCGCCGCGAGACTCTCGCTCGGAAAAGTCTATGTGCTAGGCTCTCGAGTCCGCACTGATAGCTGTCAGTGCGGCACAATGGCCAAAGCACAGGTTTGCTGCAGCGGCTGCCAATAGCGGTGTCGGGCCGGTTTTGTACCCGACCACCTTGAGCCTGGACCGTTTCGCCTCGGCAAAGGGGGCGGCAGGCATTGAAGGGGGAATCTGCGTCGTTGAAGAGGACCGTGCTCATTGTCGATGACGAGCGAAACATCATGCTTTCGCTCCGACACTTGATGAAGAAGGCCGGATACAACGTGCTTCAGGCCAGCGATGGCGAGGAGGCGCTGGAGATTGCCCAGTCATCTGTGCCCGATCTGATCATCCTCGACGTGATGATCCCGAAACGCGACGGCTACGACGTCTGTCAGACGATCCGGTCGGATCCGGCGCTTAAGCACATCCAAATCATCATGGCAACGGCCAGAGGACAGGAGGTCGAAATCGAGAAGGGGATGGCGCTCGGGGCCAACGCCTACATAACCAAGCCCTTTTCGACCAAGGAACTGGTCAGCAAGGTCAGATCGCTGCTTGGAGACGAGGGTGACTGAGCCGGTCGACAGACTGGGCCTGCGGTTTCGTGTCTTTCTCCTTTTCGCCCTCATTGCGCTTTCCGTCCCGGTTCTGCTGGGCCTGGGCCTTTGGCTCGCCGCGGACCGGCTGACCGGCAACCCGGGGCCGCCGCTCGTGCTCTTCGGCGGCGCCGCCGGCTTCGCGCTGATCGGTGTGATCACCTGGGTCTGGATGCGGTTCGATGTCGACTTTGTCGCACCCCTTCAGCGCCTGACCCGAGATCTGGAGACGCTCACCCATTCCAATCCCGACCACGAGATCCAATCGGCCAAGACGGGCACCCTCGGCGCCTTGTTCGCCGCGACAAGGGATGCGGGCGAAGCGCTGACCACCGCGCGCAGGCAGATTGAAGATCAGGTCTCGCGGGCGACTCGCGCGGCCGAAGAGCAGAGGAATCGTTTGGAAGCCGTTCTGCGGGATCTTCATGAAGGCGTGATGATCTGCAACTTCGACCACCAGATCCTGCTCTACAACCAGCGCGCACTGCAGATCCTGCGGCTCACCAGAGATCTCGGCCTGGGCCGATCGCTGTTCACGGTGGTGAACCGGCAACCCTTCCTCCATGCGCTGGAGCAGTTGTTCAACAGCCTGGCCCAGGCGGAGGACGATGCCGGCCGGTTCGACCATTCCGCCTTGGTCGTCTGCGCCACGGTCGACGGTCGCTACGTCCTGGAAGGTCGGGTCAGCCTCATCGTCGAGGCGGACGAGGGCACGGCAAGCGGCTACGTCGTCACCTTCCAGGACGCAACCGGCAAGCTGGCCATTCTCGGCAAGCGAGACCGCCTCCTTCGCGAGGCGATCGACGGTCTCAGAAGGCCCCTGGCGAACCTGCGCGCAGCGACGGAAATGCTGGTCGGCGATATGGACATGGATGCCGAGGACCGGAAAGAGTTCGAAGGCGTTCTCGACAGCGAGTGCGAGGCCCTCTCGCGGCATCTGGAGGGCATCAACGACGAGTACCGCGACCTGGTGACCGGCCACTGGCCGATGAGTGACGTCTATTCGGCCAACGTGCTCAACTGCGTCGTCCGCCGTCTGCGCGACGAGCGTCTTGTCGACTCCATGATGACCGGAGTCCCGATCTGGCTGCATTGCGACAGTCACAGCGTGGTCGAACTGCTCGATCACATGGTTCATCGGGTCGCGAAGCACTCCGATGTCGCCACCTTCGATCTCGAAGCCTCTTCGGCCAGCCGAAGGTGCTACATCGACATTTCCTGGCAGGGCGAGGTGGTTCCCTCCGGCCGTTTGGAAACCTGGTTGGACGAGCCACTCGAAGAGCAATTGGGCGGCTTGACCGGCCGCGACGTGCTCGAGCGTCACCGCTCGGAAGTTTGGTGCGATGTCCACCGGGAGGGCTGGGCGAGAATTCGCCTGCCGCTCCCGGCCCCCGTCGAAGACCACAGCGCGGCGAAACGAGACAGCGCGGTCCTGCCGGAGCGGCCGGAGTTTTACGACTTCGATCTCCTACGGCGGATCGAGGCCTCGGCGGCGGTCGACCGGCCGCTGCGCGAGCTGACCTACGTGGTCTTCGACACCGAGACGACCGGCCTGGAGCCCTCGAAGGGCGACGAAATCATCTCAATCGCCGGCGTAAGGATCGTGAACGGCCGAATATTGACCGGCGAATCCTTTAGCGAGTTGGTCAACCCGCAGCGGGGGATTCCCAAGGAATCCATCAAGTTCCATGGCATCACGGAAGAGATGGTGCGGGACAAGCCGAAGATCGAGCAGGTGCTGCAGCGATTCCACGACTTCGTGGGCGACGCGGTGCTGGTTGCTCACAATGCGGCCTTCGATCTGAAGTTCCTGTCACTAAAGCAGGATCTCTGCGGCGTGAAGTTCGACAGCGCCGTGCTGGATACGGTGCTCCTTTCGGCTTTTCTGCACGATCACACGAACCAGCATACCCTGGACGCGGTTGCCGAGCGTTTCGGAATCGAAATCCAGGGGCGGCACACGGCTCTGGGCGACTCCCTGGTTACCGCCGGAGCCTTCCTCAGGATGATCGAGCTGCTGGAAGCGCGGAACATTGTCAGCCTCGGGCAGGCCATCGAGGTGTCGAACAAGATCGTCGAAATTCGCCGGCAGCAGGCACGCTACTGAAGGGATGAGGAGCCGAACCGTGAATCGCCGGGGCCAGTCTCGTGAATGACACGCGAAGGTATGGCGAGCGGACGATCGCCCTCGCGTTGCTGGGAGCGGTTCTCTTTTCCGTCCCAGTGCTCAACAGCTTCGGTGCCGCCGAAGAGCATCTGCTGTTCGGGATACCAGCCCTCTACCTCTACCTCTTCGTCGCTTGGGCCCTCCTCATCGGCCTCTTGGCGCTGGTCATGGAATCCTCGCGTGGCGGGAACCAACAGCCAGCCGCGCCGCCGGCAGATCGCGAGCGGGACGGGAGGGACTCGGTCTAGCGATGCTGTCAGGCTGGATCATACTGCTCACGGCCCTGGTCTATCTCCTCGTGCTGTTCGCCATCGCCTACTACGGCGACAAGCGAACCGAGGCGGGACGGGGCCTCGAGGCGACGCCCTACATCTATTCCCTGTCGATCGCCGTCTACTGCACTAGCTGGACCTTTTACGGCAGCGTTGGACGGGCCGCTCAAACCGGCGTCGGCTTCCTGCCGATCTACCTCGGGCCGACTCTGAGCTTCGTTCTCGGCTGGTTTCTGCTGCGCAAGATCATCAGGATCAGCAAGGCTCAGAGAATTACCTCGATCGCCGACTTCATCGCGTCGCGCTATGGCAAGAGCCAGGCGCTCGGCGGCTTGGTCACGATCATCGCGACCATCGGGATCGTGCCCTACATCTCCCTGCAGCTGAAGGCGGTGGCCTCCAGCTTCGACGTTCTCCTGCACTATCCGGAGCTCTCGGGAGCGACACAAAGCGCGCTCGGTCTTGCGGACACGGCTTTGGTGGTCACCGCCGTGCTGGCCTTGTTCTCCATCCTCTTCGGCACTCGCCACCTGGATGCGACGGAACATCATGGTGGCATGATCGTCGCCATCGCCTTCGAGTCCGTGGTCAAGCTTGTCGCTTTCCTGGCTGTCGGGCTGTTCGTCACCTTCGGGCTGTTCGACGGATTCGGCGACCTCTTTGGCCAGGCGCTGCAGCGTCCGGAACTCGCCCGGCTGATGACGTTCGATGCCGCGGGAACCAACTGGGTGACCCTGACCTTGTTGGCCATGCTGGCGATCATCTGCCTGCCCCGTCAATTCCAGGTCACCGTCGTGGAGAATGTCGACGAGAGCCACCTGACCAAGGCCATGTGGATGTTTCCGCTCTATCTCTTGCTGATCAACATCTTCGTGCTGCCGATCGCCTTCGGCGGACTCCTCTGGTTCCCTGACGGCGGGGTCGATGCCGACACCTTTGTCCTCGCGCTCCCCATGGCGGAGCAGCGGCCGTTCCTGGCGCTGCTGGTCTTCATCGGCGGGCTTTCCGCGGCGACCGCGATGGTCATTGTCGCCACGGTCGCGCTCAGCACCATGGTGAGCAACGACCTCGTAATGCCGGCCCTGATTCAAATGGGGCGGCTGCAGATCGCCGAACGGACCAACCTGTCCGGATTGCTTTTGGGCATCCGGCGGAGCGCCATTCTGGTCATCCTGCTTCTGGCCTATGTCTACTACCGTCTGGTCGGCGATTCCTACGCCCTGGTTTCCATCGGACTGGTGTCCTTCGCCGCCGCCGCCCAGTTTGCCCCGGTGATGCTGGCGGGCATCTTCTGGCGGGGCGGGACCCGCCGGGGCGCTATTGCCGGCTTGTCGGCTGGCTTCGCGGTTTGGCTCTATACGCTCCTGCTTCCCTCATTTGCGCGCTCCGGTTGGATCGCAGAGAGCTTTCTGACCGCGGGACCCTTCGGGCTGGAGTTCCTTCGGCCCTACGCGCTCCTCGGCATCGGGGGCCTGGACCCGATCTCTCATGCGATGTTCTGGAGCATGATCCTCAACACCGGCGCGTTTCTTGTGGTTTCCCTTCTGGACCGGCCGAGCAGCCTTGAACAAAACCAGGCAACGCTCTTCGTCGAGGTGTTTCGCCAGGGGGGCCAGACCGAGGCGCCAGCCGGGGCTTGGCAAGGCAGTGCCTTGGTCAAGGATTTGCGTGCGCTCGCCGAGAAGTTCGTGGGAAAGGAGCGCGCCGAGGCCGCCTTCGCGCGCCACGCCCGTGAGCGTGGGGTGACCCTCGATGCCTCTGCCTATGGGGACGCGGCCTTGGTTCAGGTAGTCGAGAGACTGATCGCCGGATCGATCGGCAGTGCCTCGGCCCGGATCACCATTGCTTCCGCCGTGAAGGGCGAGGGCGTCAGCCCCGAGCAGGTCATGAGCCTGTTGGACGAAACGACCCAAGTGCTCGAGTACAGCCGTCAGCTCGAGCAGAAGTCCGAAGCGCTCGAAGCCGCGACCCGCGATCTCCAGGAGGCCAATGAGCGCCTGAGGGAATTGGACCGTCTCAAAGATGAGTTCTTGTCGACGGTCACGCACGAACTGCGTACGCCGCTCACCTCGATCCGCTCCTTTTCGGAGATCCTGCACGACGACCCAGAAATCGAACCGGAGGAGCAGAAGGAGTTCCTGGGGATCATAATCAGCGAGAGCGAACGCTTGACCCGTCTGATCAACGAGGTGCTCGAGCTCGCCAAGATCCAGGCTGGCCGTATGCAGTGGAAGATGGAGGATGTCGACCTGAAGGACGTGGTCGAGAGTTCCGTTACGACGCTCTCCCGCGTATTCGAGCAGGCCGACGTCCGGCTCGAGGCGGAACTTCCCGAATCGGTGCCCTTGATCCACGCCGACAGGGACCGGCTCGTACAGGTCGTGATCAATCTGCTCTCCAATGCGCAAAAGTTCTGTCCCCCTGGCACCGGCCGGGTCAAGGTCGCGCTTGAATGCACGGGGAGCGAGCTGGTCACGCACATAAAGGACAACGGACCCGGTATCCCAAAGGCGGACTGCGAAGCAATTTTCGACCAGTTCCATCAAGTGCGGGCTGGCCAGACCGGAAATCCCAAGGGAACCGGATTGGGCCTCGCCATCTGCCAGCACATTGTCGATCGCATGGGCGGCCGCATCTGGGTCGAGAGCGTGGAAGGCGAGGGCGCGGACTTCATATTCGCCATTCCCCGCACGCGATGACTCGCTTGCCATCCTTGAACGGCTGAAGCGGCGGGCCCAACCAGCTGAAGCCCGCTGACACGTATCGGCGCGCTTCGCGGAAGATCCAAAAAGCCGGCTTCAGTTTTCGCATCACGATTCGCAAAAGTTATGCTGCACTGCACAATTTTGCTTGAAGTTTCTCATTAAATAGATATGTTTCCGCCATGCTGCAGTGCAGCATCATCAGATGGCGGTGCAGAGGACGCGCGCCGCGGCGAGGACCAACCCAGCGTCCAAGTGACGAACGAGAGGAAGATCAAGCGATGGCTACCAAGAAGCAGAAAGCCGCCGTCGATGCGCCCTATGCGGTCCTTCAAGCCGCTAGCGCGAAGTCGGTCGAGGCCGTGACCAAGGCCCTCGAGGGCTACGACGAGCTGGTCGTGATCGGCAAAGACAACCTGGACGCGGTCGTCCAGGCCAACACGGCGGCCCTGGCCGGCGCGCAGCGGCTCAATGCCGAGTTCGCGGCCTATGTCAAAGGCGCCTACGAGGCCAATCTCGCGGCCACCAAGGCCCTGAGCGGTGCCAAGTCGGTGCAGCAGGCGGTCGATCTCCAGACCGGCTACATGCAGGCCGCGTTGGACAAGGCGATGGCCGAGAGCGCCAAGGTCTCCGAGTTGGCGCTTGTCGCCGCGAACGAGATTGCCGCGCCGCTCCAGGCCCGGACCAAGGTTGCCGTCGACAAGCTCTTCACGCCGCACGCGGCCTAAAGTCGTGGGCGTGCAGTCCGCCGTCGTCCGAGGGCAAGGCGCCATCGCCGGGCCCTCGGCGAACCGCAACCGCAGCGGCCGGCGCAAGTCGACCTCCGCTTCCGAAAGCGGACCCATGCACAAGAAGATCTACCTATATCTGGTGCTCAGCGAGACCGGTCCGAGCGGTGGACGGGTCATCACCTCCTACCGGCCTCCGCGGGAGCTGACCGACAGCTTCGAGGCCAATCATCCCGGCTGGTACGTCAAGCACGTCTGGTCGGTGACCCGCGAAAGCGGCGTCGGCCCTGCCGCCGCCGCCATCAAGGCGGCCTACCCGAGCCGGACATTCGCCTAGAGCAGATCCGGGTTCGACTGAATCGCCGGAGGCGATCCATCAAACCCGGTGAATCTGCTCTAAACCATAGACGTAGAGCGGATTCACATGTTTTGCCGGAACCGCGAAGCGTTTCCGTCAAGACATGATCCGCTCTAGCAAGGCGCCTGGCGATTCAGGCAGAACGCCGGCTTGCCGTCCGCCTCGGCGGGGGCCGGCCGGCTGCAGCGTGAGCTGGGCTTGAAGCAGCTCCCGAGCGGGCACCTCTTGCGCGCCGCGGTCTCGGCGGGAAGCCAAATCGGCCAGGAGGCCGCGGCGATCATGGCGCGAGGCGATCTCGTGCCCGACCGGATCCTCATCACGCTGATTTCCGATGCGGTCGACCGCAACCTCGATCACGACGTTTTCATCCTCGACGGCTTTCCACAAACATTGGCCCAAGGAATCGGAGATACCCACCAGGTCGCGCGCCAGATTGACGGTCGGCTGACCCGATAACCAGCCCTCCTCTCGCCGCATCGTCCCGGAGCAGATCCGGTTCGGACGGTCCCGCCTATGCCGCCTTGAGCATGTTGCGCAGGACGTAGTGCCGCTGCCGGCTGACCCGCACCGGGAAGCCGTCGAAAGACCGTTCTCCTGGCAGGTAAAGGAGACGAGTGATGAAGGTCAACTTCAGTCAGCTCGCTGGATCATCGATCAGCGGATGGGGCTTTGCCAGGACGCGGAGGTCATCGATATTGGTCAGACGTATGGAGCGACCGTTCGTTTCAACGCCATAAGGTTTCAGGGTCCCGAAGGCGCGCGAGAGATTTTCCGGGGTCATGCCCAAGAGGGCGGCCAGGGTCCGCTTGTCGATTCCCAAGCTCACCGTGCCATTCGACCCCTGCACGGATTCTTCGTGTAAAAGGTAGTTGGCAAGGCGCTCGACGGCATTGCGCAGCTTGTGGTTCTTCAGCGACTTCACCACGTCGCGGAATCGTCCCGAGAGCTCGCGCACCACGGCCCGCGCGAAATCCGCGTCGCGCGCGAAGACCGCTCTCACGTTCTTGGAGGGAATCATCAAGATCCGCGCATTCGCAACGGTGCGCGCCGACATCAGAAAGGGCTGGTCCTCGAGCGCCGCCGCCAGGATGAAAGTCGACACGGGGCGGACGATCTCCACGGAAGTCTCACGCCCGTTGGCTCTGGCAAAGAGTTCGACGCCCCCTTCGATGACGAGATGGAGAAAGTCGGCCGGGTCGCCCTCAGCGATGAGCTGGACCTGCGGCGGGAAGCGCTGCAGGTAGGCGACCTGCATCAGGTCGTCGAAATTGGCCTCCGCCATTTCAGCGAAGAGGTCGAGTTCCCGTACCATGGGAATCTCATTCGATCGCACCGCGCCCTCCCAAACACGCGCCCAGGGGAACACCAGAATTATTGCCCTTGCTTGACATAATTCAAGCGACGGATCTCAACACCGCAAGCTTGCCAAGCAGAAAGCGCAATTCCCGAACGCACTAGTTTGTACGCCAGGCTTATTTATTGGATCTAGACGCAGTCAATTTGACCTGAGTCAACACTCGTTCGCTACGATGCCTCTACGCCTGTGCCCGCGCAGGGAACCCCAATGTTCCCAGCGTTCTGGTGGGAGTGGGGAAAAGAGGGGCGATGCAAGACCTGCAAGGGGTTACGCGAGGCCAGCAGCATCAGGTGCTTGGCATCAGCACGCTGGCCTTCACCGTCTGTTTTGCCGTCTGGACGATTTTTTCCATCATCGGCGTGAGGATCAAACAGGAGCTCGGGCTGTCCGATACCGAGTTCGGCATCCTGGTGGCGACCCCGGTCCTGACCGGCTCGCTGAGCCGCATTTTTCTGGGAATCTGGACCGACCAGTACGGTGGCCGCGTCGTCTTCACCGCGGTGATGGCGCTGACCTCGGTTGCGGTCTGGATGCTCTCGACGGTGACCACCTACGAGATGTTCCTGGTCGCTGCCCTGGGTGTCGGCTTGGCCGGCGGCTCCTTTGCCGTCGGCATCGCCTATGTCTCCCGCTGGTACGAAAAGGATCGCCAGGGCACGGCGCTTGGCATCTTCGGCATGGGCAATGTCGGCGCGGCGGTGACGAATTTCGGCGCCCCCTTCCTGCTTGTCGCCTTCGGCTGGGAGAGGACCGCCCAGGTCTACGCCGTCATCCTGTTGACCATGGCGGTTGTCTTCTTCCTGTCGACGCGCGACGATCCCGCCACCGCTCAGCGCAAGGCCGGGGGCGAAAAGCCGAAGTCGGCCCTCATGCAGCTCTCACCCCTGCGAAAGCTGCAGGTTTGGCGTTTCGCGCTCTACTATTTCTTCGTTTTCGGCGCCTTCGTTGCTCTCGCGCTTTGGCTGCCACGTTACTACGTCGGCGTCTACGGCTTGGACATCAAGACAGCCGGCATGCTGGCGGCGGCCTACGCGTTGCCGGGCAGCGTCTTTCGAGCCCTGGGCGGCTATCTCTCCGATCGCTTCGGCGCGCGCCGGGTGATGTATTGGACCTTTTTCGCCTCGGTCGTCATCTGCTTCTTCCTGAGCTACCCCTCGACAAACTATATCGTACGCGGTATCGACGGGCCGATCACCTTCAACCTGACCATCGGGCTACCACTGTTTGTTGCGCTGACCGTTGCGCTCGGCTTCTTCATGTCGCTCGGCAAGGCAGCCGTCTACAAGCATATTCCCGTCTATTACCCGGAGAACGTCGGCTCCGTCGGCGGTATGGTCGGCATGATCGGCGGCCTTGGCGGGTTCATTCTGCCGATTTGCTTCGGGTTGATGAACGACTTCATCGGTGTCTGGACTAGCTGCTTCATGCTGCTCTTCGTCCTTGTCGGCGTTGCCCTGCTATGGATGCACTTCGCCATCCTGCGCATGGAGAAGGCGGTGGCCCGCGAACAGCTGGCCGGCCTGCCCCAACTGCCCGAATTGGCCGAGCTTCACGGACCGGAGCACGTCGGCGTGCTCGGCCCGGGCTCGGCCCGGAAGAAGGATCCGGGCGACCGCGGCGACAGCGTCGAGCGCATGCACCCAGCCCAGTGAATCCGAAGCCTTGGGGGCCGAAGTCCGACGCCGGTCGCGCCCGCTGAGAAGGAAAAGACGATGAGTGTCACGCCAAGAACAACCACCAGCGGACACACGCTGACCGAGTGGAACCCCGAGGACACCAGCTTCTGGGAAGGCGGCGGGCGCAGAATCGCCTCCAAGAATCTCTGGATCTCGATCTTCTGCCTACTGCTCGCCTTTTCCGTCTGGATGGTCTGGTCCGTCGTGGTCGCCAAGCTGCCGGCAATCGGCTTTGCCTACTCCCACGATCAGCTGTTCTGGCTGGCGGCCTTGCCCGGCCTCTCCGGCGCAACCTTCCGGATCTTCTATTCCTTCATGGTGCCGATTTTCGGCGGCCGCCTGTGGACCACGCTGACAACCGCCTCGCTGCTTTTGCCGGCTCTGGGCATCGGACTCTCCGTGCAAGATCCTGAAACGCCCTACGCGGTGTTCTTGATCCTGGCTCTGCTGTGCGGTTTCGGCGGCGGCAATTTCGCCTCCTCCATGTCCAACATCTCCTTCTTCTTCCCGAAAAAGGAGAAGGGGAACGCTCTGGCGCTGAACGCGGGCCTCGGCAACCTCGGGGTCAGCGTCATGCAATTCGTGGTGCCCCTGGTCGTCACCGCCGGCGTGTTCGGGGCGATCGGCGGAGAGCCCCAGACGATCAGCGACGGCGGCAAAGTCTGGATTCAGAACGCCGGCTTCGTCTGGGTGCCATTCCTGGTCGTCGCCACCCTGGCGGCCTGGTTCGGCATGAACGACATTGCCTCGGTCAAGGCGTCCTTCAAGGAGCAGGCGATCATTTTCAGGCGCCGGCACAACTGGATCATGTGCGTGCTCTACACCGGAACCTTCGGATCCTTCATCGGCTATTCGGCCGGCTTCCCGCTGCTGGCCAAGACGCAGTTTCCGGAGGTCGACTCTCTGCAGTACGTCTTCCTCGGGCCGCTGGTCGGCGCCCTCAGCCGGGCGGCCACCGGCTGGATCTCCGACAAGTACGGCGGCGGCCGGGTCACGTTCTGGACCTTCCTGCTGATGATCGCTGCGGTGGCCGGCGTGCTCTTCTTCCTCGGCATAAAGGACCAGCCCGGCGCCTTCTGGGGCTTCTTCGCTATGTTCATGCTGCTGTTCTTTGGAACCGGCGTGGGCAATGCATCGACCTTCCAGATGATCCCGGTGATCATGGGCCAGCAGGTCAAGCTGCTGATGCCGGAGCTCGATGAGCAACAATACAAGCGCCAGTCGACGGGCGAGTCGGCGGCCATAATCGCCTTTACCTCG
The DNA here is from genome assembly GCA_030064845.1 of Kiloniellales bacterium. NCBI lineage: Bacteria > Pseudomonadati > Pseudomonadota > Alphaproteobacteria > Rhodospirillales > Kiloniellales bacterium. The sequence continues at coordinate 67,014 of JASJEC010000006.1, read as the reverse complement.
GCGATCGCCGCTTACGGTGCCTTTTTCATTCCCAAGGCCTACGGCACTTCGATCGCCATGACCGGAGGGCCGGAACTGGCGCTCTATGCCTTCCTAATCTTCTACGGGCTCTGCGTGGTGATCACGTGGTTCTTCTACACCCGTCGCAACGCCCCTGTGCCGTGTTGACCGCGGCTGAGAAAGGAGACTCTCCATGAGCCAACTGCTCGATCGCCTGAACTTCTTCGCCGACAAGTCGGTGGGCGAGTTCTCCCATGGCCACGGCACGACCACCCGCGAGGACCGCAGCTGGGAAGACGCCTATCGCAAGCGCTGGCAGCACGACAAGATCGTACGGTCCACCCATGGCGCCAATTGCACCGGTTCCTGCTCTTGGAAGATCTATGTCAAGGGCGGCATTGTCACCTGGGAGACCCAGCAAACCGACTATCCGCGCACCCGCCCGGACCTGCCGAACCACGAACCGCGCGGCTGCAGCCGCGGCGCCAGCTACAGCTGGTACCTCTATTCCGGCAACCGGGTGAAGTATCCCTTGGTCCGCGGGCGCCTCGTGAAGCTCTGGCGCGAGGCCCGGGCGGTCATGACACCGGTGGCGGCCTGGCAGTCGATCGTCGAGGATCCGGTGAAGCGGGCCGCCTATACGCGTAAGCGCGGCCTCGGCGGCTTCGTGCGCGGCAAGTGGCAAGAGGTGAACGAGATCATCGCCGCCGCCAACGCCTATACGGCGAAGACCTATGGCCCCGACCGGGTGATCGGCTTCTCGCCGATCCCGGCCATGTCGATGGTCTCCTATGCCGCCGGTGCGCGCTATCTCTCGCTGCTCGGTGGCGTTTGCATGTCGTTCTACGACTGGTACTGCGACCTGCCGCCGGCGTCGCCGCAGACCTGGGGCGAGCAGACCGACGTGCCGGAAAGCGCCGACTGGTACAATGCCGGCTTCCTCATGCTCTGGGGCTCCAACGTACCCCAGACCCGCACTCCCGACGCCCACTTCTATACCGAGGCGCGCTACAAGGGCACCAAGTCCGTGGTGGTCAGCCCGGACTACTCCGAAGCCTCGAAGTTCGCGGATCTCTGGCTGCACCCCAAGCAGGGCACCGACGCCGCGCTGGCCATGGCAATGGGCCATGTGATCCTGCGCGAATTCCATCTCGATCGCCAAGCCGAGTACTTCGAAGACTATGCCCGGCGTTACAGCGACATGCCGATGCTAGTGCGCCTTGTGAAACAGAACGGCCACTACGTGCCCGAGCGTCTGCTGCGCGCCAGCGACCTGGACGGCAACCTCGGCCAGGAGAACAATCCGGAATGGAAGACCTTGGCGATCGACGAAAACAGCAACCAGATCGTCGCCCCTCAGGGTTCCGTCGGATTCCGTTGGGGCGAACAGGGCAAATGGAACCTGGAGCAGAAAGACGCTGAAGGCCGCGAGATCGCCCTGCGCCTCAGCCTGATCCTCGATCGGGACCACGACGATGTCGCCGACGTCGGCTTCCCCTATTTCGGCAACCGCGAGCACGATCATTTCAAGGGCACGGATCATCCGGACGTGCTGGTCCGCAAGGTGCCGGTTAAGGCGATTCAAGGCTCTGAAGGTGAAACCCTGGTCGCCACGGTCTTTGACCTCTTCGTTGCCAACTACGGTCTCGACCGGGGCCTCGGCGACGACCTCTGCGCCACGAGCTACCAGGACAACCTGCCCTACACCCCCGCCTGGGCGGAGCAGATCACCGGCGTGCCGGCGGACCACATCGTCACCGTGGCGCGGGAATTCGCGGGCAATGCCGAAAAGACCAAGGGCCGCTCGATGGTCATCCTCGGCGCCGGCCTGAACCACTGGTACCACATGGACATGAGCTACCGCGGCATCATCAATCTGCTGGTGATGTGCGGTTGCGTCGGTCAGTCGGGCGGCGGCTGGTCACACTACGTCGGCCAGGAGAAGCTGCGGCCGCAGACCGGATGGCAGCCCCTGGCCTTCGCCCTCGACTGGGGCCGCCCGCCTCGGCACATGAACTCAACCTCGTTCTTTTATGCTCACACCGACCAGTGGCGCTACGAGAGCCTCGGGGTCGACGAAATCCTGTCGCCCACGGCGCCCGAAGGCCCCTGGGACGGCGCCCTGATCGACTACAACATCCGGGCCGAGCGCATGGGTTGGCTGCCCTCCGCACCGCAGCTGGAAACCAACCCGCTCGAGGTTGCCAAGGCGGCCGCGGAGGCTGGCAAGGATCCCAAGGACTACGTGGCCGAGCGGCTCAAGGCCGGCGACTTGAAACTTTCCTGCGAGGATCCGGACAATCCGGTGAACTGGCCGCGCAACCTCTTTGTCTGGCGCTCGAATCTGCTGGGTTCCTCGGGCAAGGGCCATGAATACTTCCTCAAGCATCTGCTCGGCACCTCGCACGGCGTGCTCGGCAAGGACCTTGGCGAGGACGGCCGTCAGCGGTCGCAGGAAGCCGCCTGGCACGATCAGGCGCCGGAAGGCAAGCTCGACCTCTTGGTGACGCTCGACTTCCGCATGTCGACGACTTGCGTCTATTCCGACATCGTGCTGCCGACGGCGACTTGGTACGAGAAGAACGACCTCAACACCTCCGACATGCACCCCTTCATCCACCCGCTGAGTGCGGCGGCGGACCCCGTCTGGGAATGCCGCAGCGACTGGGAGATCTACAAGGGAATCGCCAAGGCCTTCTCCGAGGTCGCGCCCGAGGTTCTGGGCGTCGAGAAGGATGTGGTCATGGTGCCGATCCTGCACGACACCCCCGCTGAGATTGCTCAGGCGATGGACGTGAAGGACTGGAAGAAGGGTGAGACCGAGCCCGTTCCCGGCAAGACCATGCCGCAGGTTGCGGTGGTCGAGCGCGACTATCCGAACCTCCACAAGCGCTTTACCGCCCTCGGGCCGCTGATGAACAAACTGGGCAACGGCGGCAAGGGCATTTCCTGGAACACCGAGCATGAGGTCGACCACCTCCGCAGTCTGAATGGCGTGGTGACCGAGGAGGGTCCGACCCAGGGTATGCCGCGCATCGAGAGTGACGTCGATGCCACCGAAGTGATCTTGATGCTGGCGCCCGAGACCAATGGCGAGGTAGCAGTCAAAGCCTGGGGAGCGTTGGGCAAGGCGACCGGCCTCGATCACCAGCATCTGGCACTGCCCAAGGAGGATGAGAAGATCCGGTTCCGGGACGTGGTCGCCCAACCGCGCAAGATCATCTCGTCACCGACTTGGTCGGGAATCGAGTCGGAGTCGGTCTGCTACAACGCCGGATACACCAACGTGCATGAGCTGATTCCCTGGCGCACCTTGACCGGCCGCCAGCAGCTCTATCAGGATCACCTCTGGATGCGGGCGTTCGGCGAGGGCTTCTGCGTCTACCGCCCGCCGATCGATACCAAGTCGGTGAATCCGGTCATTGCCGAGAAGGACAATGGAAACCCGCAAGTGGTGTTGAATTTCATCACACCACACCAGAAGTGGGGGATCCACTCCACCTACACCGACAACCTTTTGATGCTGACGTTGAACCGGGGCGGCCCGGTGGTCTGGATCAGCGAGGTAGACGCCAAGAAGGCGGCGATCCAAGACAACGACTGGGTCGAAGTCTACAACACCAATGGCGCACTGACGGCGCGGGTCGTCGTCTCTCAGCGCATGCATGAGGGAACCATCTTCATGTATCACGCGCAGGAGAAGATCGTGAACACGCCGGGGGCAGAAACCACGGGCCAGCGCGGGGGCATCCACAATTCGGTGACCCGCACGGTGCTGAAGCCGACCCATATGATCGGCGGCTATGCCCAACAGTCTTACGGCTTCAACTATTACGGAACGGTCGGTTCCAATCGCGACGAGTTCGTCATTGTCCGCAAGATGGACAAGGTCGACTGGCTCGAGCGGCCGGCCCGCGACGACATGGAGGCTGCAGAATGAAGATCCGCGCGCAAATCGGCATGGTGTTGAACCTGGACAAGTGTATCGGGTGTCACACCTGTTCCGTCACCTGCAAGAACGTCTGGACCAACCGGGAAGGCATGGAATACGCCTGGTTCAACAACGTCGAGACCAAGCCGGGCATCGGCTATCCCAAGGAATGGGAGAACCAGAAACGCTGGAACGGCGGCTGGGAGCGCACCGGAAACGGCCGTTTGCGCCCGAAGATGGGTGCCAAATGGCGCATATTGGCGAAGATCTTCGCCAATCCGGACCTTCCGGAGATCGACGACTACTACGAGCCCTTCACCTTCGACTACGAGCATCTCCAGACTGCGCCGGAGCTTGAAGCCACGCCGACGGCCCGGCCGCGGTCGCTCATTTCCGGCGAGCGCATGGAGAAGATCGAATGGGGGCCGAACTGGGAAGAGATCCTCGGCGGCGAGTTTGCCAAGCGCTCCAAGGACGTAAACTTCGAAGGGGTCGAGAAGGAGATCTACGGCGCCTTCGAAAACACCTTCATGATGTATCTGCCGCGGCTTTGCGAGCACTGCTTGAACCCGACCTGCGTGGCTGCCTGTCCTTCGGGCGCCATCTACAAGCGCGAGGAGGACGGGATCGTCCTCATCGACCAGGAGAAATGCCGCGGCTGGCGCATGTGCGTATCCGGCTGCCCCTACAAGAAGATCTACTACAACTGGTCTTCCGGAAAGTCGGAGAAGTGCATCTTCTGCTATCCACGCATCGAAGCCGGCGAACCGACGGTCTGCTCCGAGACCTGCGTCGGACGTATCCGCTATCTGGGTGTGCTGCTCTACGACGCCGACGGGATCAGCGACGCGGCGGCGACCGAAGATCCCGGCGACCTTTATCAGGCCCAGCTCGACATCTTCCTTGACCCCAACGACCCCGAGGTGATCGCCCAGGCGCGTGAAGACGGGGTTCCGGAAGACTGGCTGGAGGCCGCGCGCAGGTCTCCGGTTTGGAAGATGGCAATGGACTGGAAGATCGCCTTCCCGCTGCACCCGGAATACCGGACGCTGCCGATGGTCTGGTACGTGCCGCCGCTCTCGCCAATTCAGTCGGCGGCCGAGGCCGGCAAGATTGCCTGGGACGACGGGCTACCCGACGTCAACTCCCTGCGCATTCCCATCCGCTACCTCGCCAATCTCTTGACGGCCGGCAACGAGAAGCCGGTGGCCAAAGCGCTGCAACGTATGCTCGCCATGCGCGCCTACATGCGCGCCAAAACGGTGGACGGCATGTTGGACGAGGCGGTGGCCCAGCGCGTAGGTCTCACGCCAAGGCAGATCGAGGACATGTACCACGTCATGGCGATCGCCAACTACGAGGACCGCTTCGTCATCCCGACGGCACATCGCGAGGTCGGCGAAGACGCCTACGACCTGCGCGGTTCCTGCGGCTTCAGCTTCGGCAACGGCTGCTCGGAAGGTGCCAGCGACACCAACCTCTTCGGCGCCGGACGCAAGAAGAAAGTGCACACCCCCACGGAGGTCATGTGATGGGCAAGACCTTCAAGGTGCTCTCCCTGCTGCTGACCTATCCCGAGAAGGAAATCCAGGCGGCGGCTGCCGAAATGAAACAGGTCCTCGCGGACGAGAAAATGGTGCCGGCCAACTGCGCGAAAGGGGTTTTTGGCCTGATCGATGAGCTTGCGGCCGGCGACCTTTACGACCTGCAGGAGCGCTATGTCCTGCTCTTCGACCGCACCCGTTCGCTGTCGTTACATCTCTTCGAGCACATTCACGGCGAAAGCCGCGACCGCGGCCAGGCGCTGGTCGACTTGGCGGCGCACTACGAGAAGCATGGTCTGGTGATCGGTGCGCGGGAACTGCCAGACTTCCTGCCGCTGTTTCTCGAGTTCCTCGGCACCCGGCCCGCAGAGGAGGCGCGCGATCTGCTGAGTCAGCCGCTCCATGTCATCGCTGCCTTGGCCGAGCGGCTGCGCAAACGCAAGAGCCCTTATAACTGGGTCTTCCTTGCCTTGGAGGGCATCGCCACGGGAAAGCCGGCGAAAGCGGCCATGGATGACCTGCTGGCCGAACCGGATGAGGATCCAAGCGACCTCGAGGCGCTGGATCGCGCCTGGGAAGACCAGCCGGTTACCTTCGGGCCGGGTTCGGGATCGGGCGGCGTCTCGCCGGGAGGAGGCTGCCCGGTCGCCCGCGACAGCCTTGCCCGCATGGATGCACCCAACGTTCAAACCTCCGCTTCAGGCCTTGCGGCCAACAACTCGGATTGAGGAGTTCGCGCTATGGGCTCTTTTATGAACACGCTCGTCTTCGGGATTTACCCATACATCGCCTTGACGGTCATGGTCCTCGGATCGATTGTCCGCTATGACCGTGAGCCCTACACTTGGCGCTCGGGCTCCAGCCAGCTTCTGCGCCGGCGCCAGTTGGTGGTGGGTTCCGTGCTGTTTCATGCCGGTGTGCTCTTCATCTTTCTCGGGCATTTCGTCGGCCTGCTGACACCCATCGCGGTGTTCGACTTCATCGGTGTCAGCCACACCTTCAAACAGCTGATGGCCATCGGGCTGGGCGGCATCGCGGGGGTCTTGGCCATCATCGGCGCCACTATGCTGGCGCATCGCCGGCTCTTCGATCCGCGTATCCGCGCGACCTCCAGCTTCAGCGATAGCGCCATTATCGTCTTGCTGTGGATCCAGCTGGCCCTGGGCCTGGGGACCATCCCCGTTTCCCTGGGTCACCTCGACGGCGAGGAGATGGTGCGCTTTATGAACTGGGCACAGGGCATCTTCACCTTTGACTTCGGTGCCGCCGCCCTGATGGCTGGTGCGCATCCGATCTTCAAACTGCATATCTTCCTGGGGCTGACAATCTTCCTCCTCTTCCCCTTCACCCGGTTGGTGCACATGCTCAGTGTGCCCATCCGCTATGTCTGGCGGCCGGGCTATCAGGTCGTCCGCTCCCGTCGTCCGGCCGGCGCCCATCGTGCAGCCGGCGCCCATCGTGCGGCTGGCACGGCGACGCCTGCGGAATAGGGCCGGTGGAGGGCATCAAGATCAACGCCGCCTGCATTTCGCAGGCGGCGATCCAGGCCGAAGCTCAGAACCATCCGGCAGAGACCCCGGAAGCGGCGCTGGCGGCCGCGGCCCAAGCCCTGGCTGTCCGCGAACTGCTGCTCCAGGAGGCAGGGCGCCAGGGCATCGCGGCGGCCCCGGAAACCGACGACAAAGGCCGGCAGGAGATCGGTGAGGAAGCCACGATCCGCACCCTGCTGGAGCGCGAAGTGACGGTTCCTGAGGCGGACGAGGCGACCTGCCGGCGGTACTTCGACAACAACCCGCAACGCTTTCGCAGCCCGGACCTCTTCGAGGCCGCCCACATTCTCTTCTCCGCGGCGCCCGACGATGGGGCGGCCTACGAGAAGGCGGTGTCCGAGGCGGAGCAGGTGATCGCCGCCCTTCAGAAAGACCCCGGCGCTTTCGCAAATCTCGCGCGCCGGCTCTCGGCCTGCAGCTCGGCACAGAACGACGGCCGGCTGGGGCAGGTATCGCGCGGCGACACGGTGCCGGAGTTCGAGACCTTCCTGGCCAATCTCGAGGAAGGGCAGCTCTGTCCGGTGCCGGTGCGCTCACGCTATGGCGTCCACGTCCTGCGGCTCGACCGCCGCATCGACGGCCGGCAACTGCCTTTCGAAGCGGTGCGGGACCGTATTGCCGACTATCTGCAGACGGCAAGTTGGCAGCGGGCGGTCGCGCAGTACATCCATATCCTCGCCGGCCGGGCGGAAATCCACGGAATCGACCTGGAGGGTGCCAGGACGCCGCTGGTCCAATGAGAACCTTGCGCGGCGGGGTGGCCAAGGGGCTGCGGTAGGCCCCGTTCCCGATCCGCTCTAGACGTTTGGCTCGATTCCCCCTTCACGCCGCCTTGAGCATGTTGCGAAGGACGTAGTGCAGGATGCCGCCGTGGCGGAAGTATTCGACCTCGTCGGCGGTGTCGATGCGGCAGGTGAGCGTGATCTCCTCGGTCTCGCCGCCCGGCCGGTGAATCCGGCAGGCGACGTCCATGCCCGGCGTGATGCCCTCGGCGATGCCCTCGATGTCGAAGATCTCCTCGCCGCCCAGCGCCAGGGCCTGGTCCGGCTTGAACTGCAGGGGCAGCACGCCCATGCCGATCAGGTTGGAGCGGTGGATGCGCTCGAAGCTCTGCACGATCACCGCCCTGACCCCCAGGAGGCGGGTTCCCTTGGCGGCCCAGTCGCGTGACGAGCCGGTGCCATACTCCTTGCCGCCGATCACCACCAGGGGCACGCCCTCGGCCTGGTAGCGCATGGCCGCGTCGTAGATCGGCATGACCTCGCCCGAGGGCTGGTGCTTGGTGACGCCGCCCTCGACCCCGGGCACCATGAGGTTGCGGATGCGGATGTTGGCGAAGGTGCCCCGCATCATGACCTCGTGGTTGCCGCGCCTGGAGCCGTAGGAATTGAAGTCGTAGGGCCGCACCTGATGCTCGATCAGGTAGCCGCCCGCCGGGCTGTCCTGCTTGATCGCGCCGGCCGGCGAGATGTGGTCCGTGGTGACGGAGTCGCCGAGCAGGGCGAGCGGCCGGGCGCCGACGATGTCGCCGACCTCGCCCGGCTCCGGCCCCATGCCCTCGAAGAACGGCGGGTACTGCACGTAGGTGCTGCCGTCCTGCCACTTGTAGGTCAGGCTCGGCGCGGCCTGGACCGACTGCCACTCGGCCGGCCCCTGGAAGACGTCGGCGTAGCGGCTGCGGAACATCTCGGGCGTCAGGACGCTGTCCATGACATCCTGGATCTCCCGGTTGCTGGGCCAGATGTCACGCAGGTAGACCGGCTCGCCGTCGCTGCCCTTGCCGAGCGGCTCGGTCATCAGGTCGAGGGTGATCGAGCCGGCCAGGGCGTAGGCCACGACGAGCGGCGGCGACGCCAGGTAGTTCAGCCGGGTCAGCGGGTTGACACGGCCTTCGAAGTTCCGGTTCCCGGACAGCACGGCGGCGACGTGCAGGTCGCCGGTCTCGATCGCCTCGGCGATCGGCTCCGGCAGGGGGCCGGAGTTGCCGATGCAGGTGGTGCAGCCGTAGCCGACCAGATCGAAGCCGAGCCCGTCCAGCTCTGCCTGGAGTCCGGCCGCCTCGAGGTAGTCGGTCACCACCTGGGAGCCGGGCGCCAGTGAGGTCTTGACCCAGGGCTTGGTCTCGAGGCCGCGTTCGCGCGCCTTGCGGGCGACCAGGCCGGCCGCGATCAGGACGCTGGGATTCGAGGTGTTGGTGCAGCTGGTGATCGCCGCGATCACCACGTCGCCGTGGCGGAGAGCGTGGTTCGCGCCCTTGACCCCGACCGCCTTGGTCGAGGCCTGGCCGACCGAGTCGCCAATGATCTTGCCGGCCTCGCCCGCGAGGCTGGAGAGCGCGACCCGGTCCTGGGGCCGCTTCGGCCCGGCCAGGCTCGGCTCGACGCTGCCCAGGTCCAGCTCGAGCGTGTCGGTGAACACCGGATCGGGCGTCGAGGCGTCGCGCCACATGCCCTGGGCCTGGGCGTAGGCCTCGACCAGCGCGACCCGCTCCGGGTCGCGGCCGGTGAAGGTGAGATAGCGGATCGTCTCCTCGTCGACCGGGAAGAAGCCGCAGGTCGCGCCGTACTCCGGCGCCATGTTGGCGATGGTCGCCTGGTCGGCCAGGGTCAGGTGATCGAGGCCCGGGCCGTAGAACTCGACGAACTTGCCGACCACGCCCTTGGCGCGCAGCATCTGGGTCACGGTCAGAACCAGGTCGGTCGCCGTGGTGCCTTCGTTCAGGGTTCCGGTCAGCTTCATGCCGATCACCTCGGGGATCAGCATGGTCACCGGCTGACCCAGCATGGCCGCCTCGGCCTCGATGCCGCCGACGCCCCAGCCGAGCACCGCCAGGCCGTTGACCATGGTCGTATGGCTGTCGGTGCCGACCAGCGTGTCGGGGTAGGCCACGATCTTGCCGGCGTCGTCCTTGGTCCAGACCACCTGGGCCAGATACTCCAGGTTGACCTGGTGGCAGATCCCCGTGCCCGGCGGCACGACCCGGAAATTGTCGAACGCGCCCTGGCCCCAGCGCAGGAAGGAATAGCGCTCGCCGTTACGCTCGAACTCGCGTTCCACGTTCTGCCTGAAAGCGTTCGCCGTGCCGAAGGCGTCGACCATGACCGAGTGGTCGATCACCAGATCGACCGGAGACAGCGGGTTGATCTTCTTGGGGTCGCCGCCCAGGTCGTCCATCGCCTGGCGCATGGCGGCCAGGTCGACGACGGCGGGAACGCCGGTGAAGTCCTGCATGAGGACCCGCGCGGGTCGGTAGGCGATCTCGCGGCTCGACCGCCGCTCGGTGAGCCAGCCGGCCATGGCCTCGATGTCCTCGACCGTCACGGTCTGGCCGTCCTCGTAGCGCAGGAGGTTCTCCAGAAGCACCTTGAGGGAAAACGGCAGGCGCGAGAGATCGCCTAGCCTTTCCTCCGCGGCTTCGAGGCTGAAGTAGTCGTAGTCCTTGCCGCCGACCGTCAGCTTGCGGCGGGTCTTCAGTGTGTCTTGGCCGAGGCTCACGGCGGGTGCTCCTTCCAAGGGTTCAGACGAGGTTTCTTCCTGAATGCGCTTTGTCGGCCCGAGCGCCCTTTGCGGTGCACGGCCGGGTGTTCCCCTGCGAAAAATGGTGCAGTTGCGGGGCAATGTCCAGTTGTTGAACGCCTCGTGAGACCGCGCTTTAGGCCCTAACCGCATTCACGAAGGCGGACATCTCCGCCAGCACCCGGTCGCGCGCCTGGAGGTGGGGAATGTGGGCGCAGTCGGGCAGCAGGCAGGTCTCGACCAGGCCGGCGGCGCCTTCGGCGATCGCGGCGACCTGGGCCGGCGTCCCGTACTCGTCGTCCGCGCCCTGCATGACCAGGAGCGGACAGGTGATGCCGGGCAGCCGCTCGACGATGTTCCAGTTGCGGAACGCGGGGCTCAGCCAGGTCTCGGCCCAGCCGCGGAAGGCGCTCTCGGTCTTGTCGCCGTGGTAGCGCTCCAGGCGCCAGCGCAGCTCCCCCGCGTCCCAGGCGGCGACCGCCTGGCGGATGCCGGCCAGGGTGACGGCCTCGACGAAGACGTGGGCCGCCTCGGTGATGCAGCCGGCCGGTCGATCCGGAAAGGCGGCGGCGTAGAGCAGGGCGATCGTGCCGCCGTCGCTGTGGCCGATCAGGATCGGCCGCTGGATCCCGCAGGCCTCCAGCACGGCGGGCAGGGCCCCGGTCGCCTCGCGTTCCAGGTAGTCGGTCGGGCGCGGCAGCGTCACCGGGTCCGAGCCGCCGAAGCCCCAGCGGTCGTAGACCAGGCCCGGCCGGCCGGTCAGCGCGCACAGCGCCGTCGGGAAGTCGCGCCACTGGGCGATGGAGCCGAGCCCCTCGTGGAGAAAAACCAGGGTCGGCCCGGCAGCGGCGGCGCCCGGCGGCCGCAGTCGGCGCACGGCGAGCCGCCGGCCGTCGGCGGTTACGCTGAAGTCCTCGCTGGCCGAGGCGGCTGGTTCGGGCACGGGCCCCGTCTCCGGTTGGTCGGCGCTCTTTGCAGGCACCTAGAGCAGGTCCGGGTCTGACTGAATCGTCGGAGGCGATCCGTCAAACCCGGTGATTCCGCTCTAGCAGATACGGACCGCCGCGGCTACGGCCCGAAAGATTGTCATGGCGCGGCGCGCACACTAAACTCCGCGCCAAGTGTCCGGAAGGGATGCGTTGTACAGGGAGGGCGATCCAGTGGATCCCAAGCAGGGCCCGGCGGCGTGAGCGCCGAGGCCGCCGATACCTTTCCCAAGCTGCTGCTGCGCAACGCCCGCGCGCGCGGCGACCGGACGGCCGTGCGGGAGAAGAATCTCGGCATCTGGCAGAGCTGGACCTGGGGCGAGGCGCTCGACGAGGTGCGCGCGCTGGCCTGCGGTCTCGCCGCCTACGGCCTGAAGCGCGGCGACAAGATCGCGGTGATCGGCGACAACCGGCCGCGGCTCTACTGGACCATGGTGGCGGCGCAGTCGATCGGCGCGGTGCCGGTGCCGATCTATCAGGATTCCGTGGCCGGCGAGATGGCCTTCGTGCTCGACCACGCCGAGATCCGCTTCGCCATGGCCGAGGACCAGGAACAGGTCGACAAGCTGCTCGAGGTCCGGGAGCGCTGCCCACGGCTCGAGCAGATCGTCTACGACGACGCGCGCGGCCTGCGCCACTATTCCCGCGACATTCTGCACGGCTTCGAGGAGGTCCAGGAGAAGGGCCGGGCCTTCGACCGGGACCATCCCGATTTCTTCGAGGCCGAGATCGCCAAGAGCCAGGGCCGCGACACCTCGATCATCCTCTATACTTCCGGGACGACGGGGCAGCCCAAAGGCGTGGTGCTGACCTTCGACAACGTGATCCAGACCGCGAAGAACTCGGTCGAGTTCGACCGGCTGACCGAACAGGAAGAGATGCTCGCCTACCTGCCCATGGCCTGGGTCGGCGACCATATCTTCTCCTATGGCCAGGCCTATTGGGCCGGCTTCTGCGTCTCCTGTCCCGAGTCGGGCGCCACGGTGATGCACGACCTCAACGAGCTGGGGCCGACCTACTTCTTCGCGCCGCCGCGCATCTTCGAGAACATCCTGACCACCGTGATGATCCGCATGGAGGACGCCGGCTGGGTCAAGCGCCGGCTGTTCGACGCCTTCATGAAGCTGGCGCGCCGGGTCGGCGTGCGGATTCTCGACGGCCAGCGGGTCTCGCTCGGCGACCGCCTGCTCTACGGGCTGGGCGAACTCTTGATCTACGGCCCGCTGAAGAACTCGCTCGGCTTCAGCCGGATCAGAATTGCCTACACGGCCGGCGAGGCGATCGGTCCAGACATCTTCCAGTTCTACCGCTCGCTCGGCATCAACCTGAAGCAGCTCTACGGCAGCACCGAGGCCAGCGTCTTCATTACCATGCAGCCGGACGGCGAGATCAGGGCCGATAGCGTCGGCAAGCCGGCGCCCGGGGTCGAGATCCGCATCGCCGACAGCGGCGAGGTCCTGTTCCGCTCGCCGGGCGTGTTCCAGGAATACTTCAAGAATTCCGAGGCGACCGCCGAGGCCAAGACGCCGGACGGCTGGGTCCACACCGGCGACGCCGGCTTCTTCGCGGAAGATGGCCACCTCAAGATCATCGACCGGGCGAAGGACGTCGGCAAGCTGAACGACGGCAGCCTCTTCGCGCCGAAGTACGTGGAGAACAAGCTGAAGTTCTTCCCCAACATCCGCGAGGCTGTGGTGTTCGGCAGCGGCCGCGACTACGTCTCGGCCTTCGTCAACATCGACCTGGAGGCCATGGGCAACTGGGCGGAGCGCAACAACGTCGCCTATGGCAGCTACCAGGAGCTGGCGGCCAACCCACAGGTCTACGAGATCATCAAGAGCCACGTCGAGCAGGTGAACCGCGACCTCGCCGAGGACCCGCAGCTGGCCGGCTCGCAGATCCGCCGCTTCCTAATCCTGCACAAGGAGCTCGACGCCGACGACGGCGAGCTGACCCGGACCCGCAAGGTCCGGCGGCGGACCGTCACCGAGCGCTACGCGCCGCTGATCGACGGGCTCTACGGCGGCGACGACCACGCCTTCATCGAGTCCGAGGTGACCTTCGAGGACGGGCGCAAGGGCAAGCTGGCCGCGGATCTGGCGATCGCGTCGGCCGAGACCTATCAACCCATGAAGAAGGCGGGCTGAGCGTGGCGGAAACCCTAATCAAGGCGCCGCCGGCGGAGGTTGCGGCCGGGCCGGGCGCGTCCGACGAGGCGGCGCGGGCGGCGCGAATCGGCGGCACGCTTCTCGAGGTGGAGAACATCTCCCTCTCCTTCGGCGGCGTGCGGGCGATCTCCGACGTCAGCTTCGACATTCGGGAGCACGAGATTCGCGCGATCATCGGCCCGAACGGCGCCGGCAAGTCGTCGATGCTGAACGTGATCAACGGCTTCTACCACCCGCAGCAGGGCTCGATCACCTTCAAGGGCGCGACGCGCAAGCAGATGCGCCCCCACGAGGCCGCCAAGCAGGGCATCGCGCGGACCTTTCAGAACATCGCGCTGTTTCGCGGCATGTCGACCCTCGACAACATCATGACCGGGCGCCTGCTCAAGATGAAACGCAACTTCCTCTGGCAAGCGCTCTACTACGGGCCGGCCCAGCGGGAGGAAATGGAGAACCGCGCCTTCGTCGAGAACATCATCGACTTCCTGGAGATCCAGCAGATCCGCAAGACCCCGGTCGGCCGCCTGCCCTACGGCCTGCAGAAGCGGGTCGAGCTCGGCCGCGCACTGGCCGCGGAGCCGGACCTCTTGCTGCTCGACGAGCCCATGGCCGGCATGAACGTCGAGGAGAAGGAGGACATGTGCCGCTTCATCCTCGACGTCAACGACGAGTTCGGCACGACCATCGCCCTGATCGAGCACGATATGGGCGTGGTCATGGATATCTCGGACCGGGTCGTGGTGCTCGACTACGGCCGCAAGCTGGCCGACGGCACGCCGGACGAGGTGCGCCGCAACCAGGCCGTGATCGACGCCTACCTCGGCGTGAGCCACTAGGGGCGTTTCGATGGCAGCGCCCCTCACTCTGACCCTCTGGATGATCTCGCCCCTGCTCGGGATCGCGGGGCTCGGCCTGGCTCTCCAGCTCGTCGCCGGCCTCGACCCGAGCTTCTTCTTCACCTGGGGCTACTACTTCGAGGTGCTGCTGGCCGGCCTGCTGCAGGGGGTGATGTACTCCCTCGTGGCGCTCGGCTTCGTGTTGATCTTCAAGGCCTCCGGCATCTTCAACTTCGCCCAGGGCTCGATGGTGCTGTTCTCGGCGCTCACCATGGTCGGCTTCATCGAGATGGGGCTCTACTGGGCCCTCTCCTTCCTCCTGACCGCCGCGATCATGGTGCTGGTCGCCTTCGCGATCGAGCGCGTCGTCCTCCGGCCGCTGGTGAACCAGGAGCAGATCATCCTGTTCATGGCGACCATCGGGATCTTCTATTTTCTCGACGGCTTCGGACAGACGCTCTGGGGCTCCGACGTCAAGGTGCTCGATATCGGGATCCCGAAGAGCCCCCTTTTCGTCTTTGAGAACGTTTTCGAGGGCGGCATCCTGGTCAACCAGTACGACCTGATCGCCGCATTGACGGGCGGTGTCCTGGTCGCCGCGCTGGCGCTGTTCTTCCAGTACACGCGGACCGGGCGCGCGCTGCGGGCCGTGGCCGACGATCACCAGGCCGCCCTGTCGGTCGGCATACCCCTGAAGGTCATCTGGACCATCGTCTGGTCGGTTGCCGGCATCGTCGCGCTGGTCGCCGGGATCATGTGGGGCGGCAAGGCGGGCGTCCAGTTCTCGCTCGCGCTGATCGCGCTCAAGGCCCTGCCGGTGTTGATCCTCGGTGGCTTCACCTCGATTCCCGGGGCGATCGTGGGCGGCCTAATCATCGGTGCCAGTGAACAGCTCGCCGAGATCTTCCTCGGTCATTTTATCGGCGGCGCGATCCAGGACTGGTTCGCCTACATGCTGGCGCTGGTGGTGCTCCTGTTCAGGCCGCAGGGCCTGTTCGGCGAAAAGATCATCGAGAGGGTCTGAGTCGTGTTCTATCGCGAGGCCGGCCAATTCAAGACCAGCTACCAAGCCGATCAGGCGATCTTTCCGATCGCGCAGGACCGCATCGGCGTGGCGATCATCCTGCTGGTCGCGCTGCTGATCATTCCCACCATGTCCAGCGAGTACTGGCTGAGCACGATCATGATCCCGTTCCTGGTCTTCTCCATGGCCGCGATCGGGCTCAACCTGCTGACCGGCTATTGCGGCCAGCTGTCCCTGGGCACGGGCGGCTTCATGGCCTGCGGCGCCTTCTTCGCCTACAAGCTCTCGACCGGGTTCCCCGACCTCCACATCGTCCTGGTCTTCCTCTTGTCGGGCCTCGGCACGGCGGCCGTCGGCGTGGTCTTCGGCCTGCCCTCGCTGCGGATCAAGGGCTTCTACCTGGCGGTCGCGACCCTGGCGGCGCAGTTCTTCCTGGTCTGGGTCTTCAACAAGTTCCCCTGGTGGGTGAACTACAGCCCGTCGGGCGTCATCTCGGCGCCGCCGCGCGAGCTCCTGCCCGGTATCTTCCTGACCGGAAACGAGGCGACCCCGGAGGCCAAGTACCTCTTCCTGGTGATCTTCGTCGGACTGCTGGCGCTGATCGCCAAGAACCTGGTACGCAGCCGCGTCGGCCGCTCCTGGATGGCGATCCGGGACATGGATATCGCCGCCGAGATCATCGGCATCCGCCCGCTGCACACCAAGCTCCTGGCCTTCGCGATCAGCTCCTTCTACATCGGGATCGCCGGCGCGCTCTGGGCCTTCGTCTATACCGGTTCGGTCGAGGCGCTGGCGTTCGAAATCAACCGCTCGTTCCAGGTGCTGTTCATGATCATCATCGGCGGGCTCGGTTCGATTCTGGGATCGTTTCTGGGCGCCGCCTTCATCGTGCTGCTGCCGATCCTATTGAACAACGCGATGCTTGCCGTGGACCCGACCATTTCGACCGCCCTGGTGTCCCATGTCGAGTTCATGATCTTCGGCGCGCTGATCGTGTTCTTCCTGATCGTTGAGCCCCACGGGCTGGCGCGGCTTTGGCAGATCATGAAGGAGAAGCTGCGGCTTTGGCCGTTCCCCTACTAGCGTGCGGTCCGGGCGGCCGGGGCTTGGTCGGCGTCAGGCTGTAATGATAGGTTCACAACCAACGGCGGAACAATCCGCCGGCTTGAACAAGGAGGAAGTTTGAAATGAGATTCAATGCTCTAGGCTTGGCTGCAGCGGGTGCTGCGGCGCTCCTCATGGCGGCGGCCCCGCCTGTCGCCGCGCAGGACAAGCAGTTCATTCCGGGCCTGATGTACCGTTCCGGTCCCTATGCGCCGAACGGCATACCCTTCGCCAACGGGTTCCAGGATTACATCAAGATGGTCAACGCCACCGGCGGCATCAACGGCGTGATGATCGAGTACGAGGAGTGCGATACGGCCTACAACAACGACCGCGGCGTGGAATGCTACGAGCGCCTCAAGCGCCCCGGCGCGGCCGCCATCACACCGCTCTCGACCGGCATCACCTACGCGCTGATCGATCGCGCGACCGCGGACAAGATCCCGGTGCTGTCCATGGGCTACGGCCGGACCGCCGGTTCCGACGGAAGGGTCTTCCCCTACGTCTTCACGCTGCCGGCGACCTACTGGTCCGGCGCCGACATCATCGTCAACTACATCGCCAAGAACGAGGGCGGCTACGATAACCTCAAGGGCAAGAAGATCGCTCTGGTCTATCACGACTCGGCCTACGGCAAGGAACCGATCGCCACCCTCGAGGCGCTCTCCGAGAAGCACGGCTTCTCGCTCCACCTGTTCCCCGTCGCCCACCCGGGCCTGGAGCAGAAGGCCACCTGGCTGCAGATCGGCCGACAGGTCCGCCCCGACTGGACCGCCATGTGGGGCTGGGGCGTGATGAACTCCACCGCGATCAAGGAAGCCGCCGCGGTGGCCTATCCCATGGACCGCTTCATCGGCATCTGGTGGTCGGGCGCGGAGCCCGACGTCGTGCCGGCGGGCGCGCAGGCCAAGGGCTACAAGTCCCTGAACTTCCACGGCACGGGCACCGACTATCCGGCGCTGCAGAACATCCTGACCAAGGTGCACGACGCCGGGAATGGCACCGGCCCGCGCGAGGAGGTCGGCCAAGTGCTCTACAACCGCGGGGTCATGAACGCCGCCATCATCGTCGAGGCGATCAAGACGGCGCAGGGCATGCACGGCAAGAAGCCGCTGACCGGCGAGCAGATCCGCGACGGCTTCGAGAACCTCAAAGTCGATTCCGCCCGGCTCGCCGATATGGGCCTGACCGGTTTCATGGAGGCGATCCAGGTCTCCTGCGCCGACCACGAGGGCACCGGACGTGCCTACGTGCAGCAGTGGGACGGGAGCGCCTGGAACAAGGTCTCCGACTGGATCGAGCCCAATCGTAAGGGGCTGCTCAGGCCGATGATCGAGTCGGCCGCAGCGGCCTACGCCGCGGAAAAGGGCATCACGCCGCGCAGCTGCCCCTAGAGCAGATCCGGGTTCGGTGGATTCACCAGGGCGATCCATCGAACCCGGTAAATCCGCTTTAGTCTCTCGCTGGAGGGCGCCGTCCCGCTTTCCCCCGGGGCGGCGCCGCCAGCATCGAACAACGGGCCGGAGAGAACCTGGATGTCCACAGGCGCGACCGCAGAACGGAGCAATGGTGCCGCCAACGGCTCTGCGCTCCTGAGCGTCAACAATATCGAGGTCATCTACGACCACGTCATTCTGGTGCTCAAGGGCGTATCGCTCGAGGTTCCCGATGGGGGCGTGGTCGCCCTCCTCGGGGCCAACGGCGCCGGCAAGACCACCACCCTGAAGGCGATCTCAAACCTGCTCCGCGCCGAGCGCGGTGAGGTCACCAAGGGGTCGATCGAGTTCGAGAAAGAGAAGGTCGACCGGCTGACGCCCAACGACCTGGTCAAGCGCGGCGTCATCCAGGTGATGGAGGGCCGCCACTGTTTTGAGCACCTGACCGTCGAGGAGAACCTGCTGACCGGGGCCTACACACGGAGCGAGGGCCGCGCGGCGATCGACCAGGATCTCGAGATGGTCTACGGTTACTTTCCGCGCCTGAAGGAGCGGCGCAGCTCCCTGGCCGGCTACACCTCGGGCGGCGAGCAGCAGATGACGGCGATCGGCCGCGCCCTGATGAGCCGCCCGCGCATGATCCTGCTCGACGAACCCTCAATGGGCCTCGCCCCGCAGCTGGTCGAGGAGATCTTCGAGATCGTCAAGCGGCTGAACGAGCAGGAGGGGGTCTCGATCCTGCTCGCCGAGCAGAACACCAACGTCGCGCTGCGCTACGCCAAGTACGGCTACATCCTGGAGAACGGCCGGGTGGTCATGGACGGCGACGCGGCGTCCCTGCGCGAGAACGCCGACGTCAAGGAGTTCTACCTCGGCCTCTCGACCACAGGCCGCAAGAGCTACCGCGACGTGAAGCACTACAAGCGCCGCAAGCGCTGGCTGGCTTGATCGCTGTACCCAGTTGCCTCTCTCGTTGTCATTGCCGTGCTCGACACGGCAATCCAGGGGCGGCTGGCAACCCTGGATGTTCGGATCAAGTCCAAGCATGACAAGAGGATAGAATGCCATGAGCGCGGTTGAGCACTTCGACGACCTGGAAACCCGCACCCCCGATCTGCGCGCGCGCGACGAGGGCGTCGCGCTGGCCGCCCAGGTCGCCCACGCCAAGGCCGAGACGCCGGCCTACGCCGAGATCCTCGGGGATGTGGAGCCGGGCGGCATCAAGGATCGCGCGGCCCTGGCCGGCCTCCCGGTGACCCGCAAGGGCGACCTGGTCGAGCGCCAGGCGAGCGCCCCGCCCTTCGGCGGCCTGGCGGCGGCGGACCCGAGCCGGATCTTCGCCTCGCCCGGACCGATCTACGAGTTCGAGTCTGTGCGCCCCGGTTTCTGGCGGCTCGAGCGGGCACTCCACGCGGCCGGCTTCCGGGCCGGCGACCTGGTGCACAACTGCTTCGCCTATCACCTGACCCCGGGCGGCTGGATGCTCGACGGGGGCTTGCGGGCGCTCGGCTGCGCCGTCGTGCCCGGCGGCGTCGGCAACAGCGAGCAGCAGGTCCAGGCGATCGCGCACCTCAAGCCGGTCGGCTACACGGGCACGCCGGACTTCCTAAAGGTGCTGCTCGACAAGGCGAACGAGCTCGATCTCGACTGCGACTCGATCAAGCGCGCCCTGGTCTCGGGCGGTGCGCTCTTCCCCTCGCTCCGCCAGGAATACGCCGAGCGGGGCGTCGCCACCCTGCAGTGCTACGCGACGGCGGACCTAGGCCTGATCGCCTACGAGACCCTGGGCCCGGACGGCGCCGTCGGCGACGGCATGGTGGTCGACGAGGGGCTGATCGTTGAGATCGTGCGGCCCGGGACCGGCGATCCGGTGGCCGAGGGCGAGGTCGGCGAGGTCGTGGTGACCACGCTCAACCCCGACTATCCCCTGATCCGCTTCGCCACCGGCGACCTCTCCGCCGTGCTGCCGGGCACGGGCGCCTGCGGGCGGACCAACCTGCGCCTCAAGGGCTGGATGGGCCGGGCCGATCAGACCACCAAGGTCAAGGGCATGTTCGTCCACCCCTCGCAGATCGCCGAGGTGGTCAAGCGGCACCCCGAGGTGGCCCGGGCGCGGCTCACCGTCGAGCGGCGCGGCGAGAGCGACCACATGACCCTGCTCTGCGAAGCCAGCGACTGTTCCGACGCGCTGGTGGCGGCGCTCGGCCGCTCGTTGCAGGAAAGCTGCAAGCTGAAGGGCGAGATCCGTCTGGTGGCGCCGGCCAGCCTGCCGAACGACGGCAAGGTGATCGACGACCAGCGCAGCTACGACTGAGCCGGTCCCGCGGGATCAGCTGCCCTTCTGCTTGGCGAGCCATTCACGGGCGCGCGTCTCGGCCTGGATGATCTGGCCCTCGGTCATGCGGCGCGCGACGCCCTCGCGGGCCTCCGCCGCCTCCTGGTGGCCGCGCATCACCGCCAGATCGAACCACTTGTAGGCCTCGACGTAGTCCTGCTCGACGCCGTGCCCGTAGTAATACATGGCGCCCAGAACCCGCTGGGCCGAAGGCATGCCCTTGTCGGCCGCGCGGCGCAGCCAGAACACCGCCTTGGCGTCGTCCTGTTCGGTACCCCAGCCGTTCTTGTACATGACGCCGAGGTCTTTCTCGGCGAGCCCGTAGTTCTTGTTGGCGGCCTTGCGGAACCATTTCAACGCGGTCTTGAAACTCTGCTCGACGCCGATGCCTTCCAGGTAGAGTCGGCCGAGGCGGTACTGCGCCTGGGGGAGCCCGGCCATCGCCGCCTTGGCGTACCAGAAAGCCGCCTTCTTGGGGTTGCGCTTGAGGCCCTGGCCCTCCTCCAGGATTACCGCCAGGCGGTACTGCGCCTCGACGTTGCCGGCTTCGGCCGCCGGCGGCAGCAGCCTCTGGGTCTCGGCCTTGCTCTTGGGTCGGACCCGGCCCTCGATGATCAGCAGGCTTAGGTCCCGGCCGGCCCGGGGGTGCCCCTGCGCCATCGCCCGGCGGAACCACTTGGCGGCCTCCCGCTCGTCCCGCGGCACCGCCTGGCCGCGCGCGAAGAGCTCGCCCAGCCTGTACTGGGCCTTGTCGTCGCCGTCCTCCGCCTTGCGGATCAGGGCCTGGATTGCTGAATCGTATCGCTCGGTCGCGGCTTGGGCGGACGTGGATTCCGGTGCTGCCGGTTGCTTTTCCGGGCCGGCCGCGCAGGCGGCAAGCAGGAAGGCCGCCGCCACGACGCTCGCGCGGGGTGTCAGTGGCCGGGTAGGGCAGGGGGAGCGGCGATTTCGGCGCATGCTGGCGGCTCGGAAGGGTTAAGGCGCCCCCGGTCTAGCATCCTTCTGGTAAAGAATTCGCTCTGTAGGGCTATCCAAGGTTGTTTTTCTGGGGAGAATGGGATGGATCCTGGTGTGCCCGGGCCGGTTTCGGAACCTTTCCGCATCGGGACCGAAATCCTTAATTCCGCCGCAATTGCGGCCAAGTCAGAGCACAATCTCCCTCTACCTATCTACCCACGGAGACTTCCCCTCTCTGTTCGAGGTGGCCAGCCGGCCTCATCATCTACTTGCCCCCTTCGGCTGGGAACTGAGAGTGGCCGCCGGTCCCGACCCCGGCGGCCACTCTCGACCTCCCATGTCATAGCGATCAAGCGACCCGCGACCAGAGTTCGGGCGACCAGCGTTTGAGCGACGAGCGTTTGGCCGCTCCCGCCTTGTTTGCTATATCCGACGCGTCTATTCCGTTCATCCGCTCTGCCCCAACCGCGACCGTCGGTATCTCCATGAGCCTCTTCGAAGGACGCGAACTCGCGTGTGACCGCGGCGGCCGGCGGGTCTTCGAGTGCCTCGACTTCGCGCTCGAGCCCGGCGGCGTGCTGCTGCTCGACGGCCCGAACGGCAGCGGCAAGTCGAGCTTGTTGCGGCTCATGGCCGGCCTGCTCGCGCCGAGCGAGGGGGAGTTGCTGTGGGAGCAGCGGCCGACCCGGGCCGACGAGCAACGGTCGCGGGTCCAGTTCCTCGGCCATCTCGACGCGGTCAAGCCGGTGCTCAGCGCGCGCGAGAACCTGGAGTACTGGACCGGCCTGCGCGGCGGCGCGGAGGAGGCAGGCGCCGAGCCGGTCGAGCGGGCGCTCGACCTCTTCGGCCTTGCCGCCCAGACCGACGTCCCCGGCCGGCTCCTGTCGGCCGGTCAGAAGCGCCGGCTCGCCCTGGCGCGCCTGCTGACCGCGCCCGCCGGGCTTTGGCTGCTCGACGAGCCCGGGGTCGGCCTCGATCGCGACTCGCTCGAGCGTTTGGGCCGGGCGGTCGCCCGGCACCGCGAAGGCGGCGGCTGCGTCGTCGCCGCGACCCACATGGCGCTGCCGTTCGGCCCGGCGGAGACCCTCTCGCTGGACCGTTTCGCGCCGCGCCGCGCCGTGGAGTTCCTCTGGTGAGCGGCTTCGCCGCCGTGCTCGGCCGCGACCTGCGCCTGGCGCTGCGCCAGCGCGCCGAGGCCAGCCTGGTGATCCTGTTCTTTCTGCTCGCCGCGATGCTCTTTCCCTTCGCCCTGGGCCCGGAGCCCAACCTGCTGCTGCGCATCGCGCCCGGCGTGGTCGCGGTCTGCGCCCTGCTGGCGGTGCTCCTGTCGCTCGAGCGGATGTTCCTGGCCGACTACGAAGACGGCAATCTGGAGCTTCTGGTGCTCTCGCCCCTACCGCTCGAGCTGGCGGTCCTGGCCAAGGTGCTGGCCCATTGGCTGACCACCGGATTGCCGCTCATCCTCGCGAGCCCCCTGATCGCGACGAGCTACGGGATGGAGGCGGCCTCGCTGCCGATCCTGATGCTGGCCATGACCCTGGCGACGCCCGTGCTCAGCCTGATCGGCGGGATCGGCGCGGCGCTCACCCTGGGCGCGCGCCGCGGCGGCGTGCTGATACCGCTGCTCGTGCTGCCGCTCTACATCCCGGTTCTGATTTTCGCCGTTGGCGCGATCGATGCGGTGCTGGCAGAATTGCCCGCGCGCCCTCATCTGCTTCTGCTCGGCGCCTTGCTGCTGGCCGCGCTGCCGCTCGCGCCCTGGGCCAGCGCGGCGGCGCTCAGGCAGGTTGCAGAGTGAGCGGCTGCGCGGTTTTTTTCGTACTGTGGTTAAACGCGAGAGAGTGACGATCGAGCCATGCACCGCTTCGCCAATCCCGGCCGTTTCATGCGCCTCGCCCGGCCCCTGGTACCCTGGTTGGCCGGCCTCTGCGCGGTCTGCCTGGGTGCCGGCCTCTACCTCGCGCTCTTCGTGGCGCCGCCCGACTATCAGCAGGGCGAGAGCGTGCGGATTATGTACGTTCACGTGCCCGCCGCCTGGATGGCGCTCTTCGTCTACACGGTGATCGCCGTCGCCAGCGCGTCCTCGCTGATCTGGCGCCACCCCCTGGCCGACGTGGTCGCCAAGGCTTCGGCGCCGCTCGGCGCGGGCTTCACCTTTTTGGCGCTCGCGACCGGCTCGCTCTGGGGCAAGCCCATGTGGGGCACCTGGTGGGTCTGGGACGCGCGGCTCACCTCGGTCCTGATCCTCTTCTTCCTCTATCTCGGGCACATGGCGCTGATGAACGCCTTCGAGGATCCGGCGCGCGGCCGCAAGGCGGCCGCCATACTGGCGCTGGTCGGCTTCGTCAACGTGCCGATCATCAAGTTCTCGGTCGACTGGTGGTCGACCCTGCACCAGCCCGCCAGCGTGATGCGCATGGACGGGCCGACGATCCACCCCGACATGCTCTGGCCGCTGCTGCTGATGGCCCTGGGCTTCAAGCTCTATTACGCGACCCTTCTGCTGCTGCGCGTGCGCAGCGAGCTGGCGGCCGCGCGCCTGCGGGCGCTTCGCCTGGTGGCGCAGCAACCGGGGTGATGTGATGGCGGCGGACAGCTTGATCGAACGCATGGTCAACGACCGGGCCGGCGGTCTAGAAAGAACCCCATGACGAGCCTTGAAGATTTCCTCGCCATGGGGGGCTACGGCGCCTTCGTCTGGCCGGCCTATGGGCTCAGCGCGCTGGTGCTGGCGGGCTTCCTGTGGCAGAGCCTGCGCGACCTCAAGCGGCACGAGCGCGACCTGGAATCGGTCGAGCAGTCGGATCAAGTCAAGAGCCGCCGCCAGGCGCGGCGGGCGGCGCGCAGCGGAGAGACGTCATGACCAGGAAGCGGCGGCGGATGATCATGCTGGGCGCGGGCATGCTGGCATTGTCGGCAGCGGCCGTGCTGGTGCTCACCGCCTTCGAGGAGAACCTCGTCTTCTTCTACAGCCCGAGCGACATCCTGGCCGGCAAGGCGCCCAACGGGCGGGCGCTCAGGCTCGGCGGCCTGGTCGAGGAAGGCTCGGTCCAGCGCGGCTCCGGGCTCGAGGTTCAATTCCGCGTGACCGATCTCGCCGAGGCCGTGCCCGTGGCCTACAAGGGGATCCTTCCCGACCTGTTCCGCGAGGGCCAGGGCGTGGTGGTCCAGGGACGGCTCAACCGCAGCGGCCTGTTCCAGGCCGACGAGGTGCTGGCCAAGCACGACGAGAACTACATGCCGCCAGAGGTGGCCGAGGCGCTGAAGAAGTCCGGCCAGTGGAAACCCGGGGGTGAGGCCGACGGCGCGTCGGAAGGAGCCTACACGCAATGATCATCGAGCTGGGACACTTCGCACTGATCCTCGCGCTCGTGGTCGCCCTGGTTCAGGGCAGCCTGCCCATGATCGGCGCGGCCCGGGGCAACCTGGCCTGGATGGGCGTCGGGCGCAGCGCGGCGGTGCTGCAGTTCCTGCTCGTGCTGACCGCCTTCATGGCGCTGATGCACGCCTACGTGACCTCGGACTTCTCGCTCCTGAACGTGGTCCAGAACTCGCACTCGGCCAAGCCGATGATCTACAAGATCTCCGGCGTCTGGGGCAACCACGAGGGCTCGATGGTGCTCTGGATCCTCATCCTGGCGCTGTTCGGCGCGGCGGTCGCGGTGTTCGGCGACAACCTGCCGCCGACCCTGCGCGCGCGGGTGCTGTCCGTCCAGGCCTGGATCGCGATCGGCTTTCTCACCTTCTCGATCTTCACCTCCAACCCCTTCGCGCGCGTCTTCCCGGTGCCGCTCGACGGCCGTGACCTCAACCCGCTGCTGCAGGACCCGGGCCTCGCGTTCCACCCGCCCATGCTCTACACCGGCTACGTCGGCTTCTCGATGGCCTTCTCGTTTGCCATCGCCGCGCTGATCGAGGGCCGCGTCGACGCCGCCTGGGCCCGCTGGGTGCGGCCCTGGACTCTGCTCGCCTGGTGCTTCCTGACCGCCGGCATCGCGCTCGGCAGCTGGTGGGCCTACTACGAGCTCGGCTGGGGCGGCTGGTGGTTCTGGGACCCGGTCGAGAACGTCTCCTTCATGCCCTGGCTCCTGGGCACGGCCCTGCTGCACTCGGCCATCGTGGTCGAGAAGCGCGACGCCCTGAAGGTCTGGACCATCCTGCTGGCGATCCTGACCTTCTCGCTGTCGCTGATCGGTACCTTCATCGTGCGCTCCGGCCTGCTGACCTCGGTGCACGCCTTCGCCACCGATCCGGAGCGCGGACTCTTCATCCTGGTGCTGCTCTCGATCACCATCGGCGGCTCGCTGCTGCTGTTCGCGCTGCGCGCGCCGGCGCTCAAGCCCGGCGGAATCTTCGCGCCGGTCAGCCGCGAGGGCGCCCTGGTGCTGAACAACCTGCTGCTCGCCACCGCCACGGCCACGGTCTTCCTGGGCACGCTCTACCCGCTCTTCACCGAGGCGCTGGGCGGCGACAAGGTCTCGGTCGGCGCGCCCTTCTTCGACCGGACCTTCGTGCCGCTCATGGTGCCCCTGGTCGCCGCCATGGCGATCGGCCCTCTGATGCCGTGGAAGCGGGCCGATTTGGCCGGCGTGCTGGCGAGGCTCAAGGTGGCTGCCGGGCTGGTCGCGGTCGTGGTCGTCGCGCTGCTGATCTTCACCGCGGGCAAGTCCGCCCTGGCGATCTTCGGGATGGCGCTGGCCGCCTGGCTGTTCGCCGGCTCCTTCACCGAGTGGGCGCTGCGGGTCAAGCTGTTCCGGGGGCCGCCCGGCGAGACCCTGGCGCGGATCGGCGGCGTGCCGCGCTCGTCCCACGGCATGACCCTGGCCCACATGGGCATGGCCGTCGCGGTCGCCGGCATGACCGCCTCCTCGGCCTGGCAGTCCGAGGCGGTGCAGGTGCTCAAGCCGGGCGAGAGCCTCGAGCTGGCGGGCTACGTCTACACGCTGGAGGGCGTGGAGCGCGGCCGGGGCCCGAACTACCTGAGCGATACCGCGACCTTCACGGTGACCCGCGACGGCGAGGCCTACACCGTCCTGACGCCCGAGAAGCGGTTCTACCCGGTGCAGGAGATGCCGACCACGGAGGCCGCGATCCACACCACGGTGATGCGCGATCTCTACGCGGTGATCGGCGACTCCGACGGCCAGGGCGGCTGGACGGTGCGGATCTATCACGAGCCCCTGGTGCCCTGGATCTGGATCGGCTGCCTGCTGATGGTCCTCGGCGGCACGGTCTCGCTCAGCGACCGCCGGTTTCGCATCGGCGCGCCGGCCTCCAAGGCCAAGCGCGCGGCGCGGACTGCGACCCAGAGCGCCTGACCGGGGAGACGCCCATGGGCCGACGCCTGCTGTTCTTTCTGCCGCTGGCCGTCTTCGCCGTTGTCGCCGGCTACTTCCTCTGGGGGCTCGATCCCGAGCGCAATCCGCGCGAGGTCCGCTCGGCCCTGATCGACAAGCCGGTGCCGGACTTCGCGCTGCCGCCGGTGCCGGAGACCGAAACCCCGGGTCTGGACACCGCGCACCTGAGCGGCGAAGTGACCCTGGTGAACTTCTTCGCGTCCTGGTGCATCCCCTGCCGGGCCGAGCACCCGCTGCTGATGGAGCTCGCCGAGGACCCCTCAATCCGGCTGGTCGGCATCAACTACCGGGATCCGCCGCCGGCCGGCGCCCGCTGGCTGGCGAGCCTGGGCAATCCCTACCGGCGGATCGGCCTGGACGACAAGGGACGCACCGCGATCGACTGGGGCGTGTCCGGCGTGCCCGAGACCTTCATCATCGACCGCGAGGGACGGATACGGCATCAGCACATCGGACCGATCCACCCCCGTCAGCTGGAGGAAGAGATCATTCCGGTGCTGGAGGCCTTGAAGGGATGAAGCGTTACCTGATTCCCGCCTTTGCGGCCCTGGCGCTGCTCCTGACGGCGCAAGGCGTCCCGGCGGTCGAGCCCGACGAGATCCTCGACGATCCGGCGCTGGAATCCCGCGCCCGATCGCTCTCGGAGGAGATTCGCTGCGTGGTCTGCCAGAACGAGTCGATCGACTCCTCCAACGCCGATCTGGCGCGCGACCTGCGCATCCTGGTGCGCGAACGCCTGGTCGCCGGCGACAGCGACCAGGAGGTGCTCGACTATCTGGTGGCGCGCTACGGCGACTTCGTTCTGTTGCGCCCGCCGTTCAAGCCGTCGACCTACCTGCTCTGGTTCGGGCCTTTCCTGTTGTTCATCCTCGGGCTCGGCCTGGTGGTGCTCTACTTCCGGGGCGGCACCGGCCAGGCGCCGGCCGCCGCGGCGCCCCTGAGCGACGCCGAGAAGGCGCGGCTCGAAGCCCTGATCGACGGCTCCGAACGGGATCGCGGCGACCGCAAGGACGGCTCATGATCTTCTGGGTTGCCGCGTCGGTGATGGCCGCCCTGGCCGTCCTGCTGCTGGTGCTGCCGCTGTGGCGCGGTCGCGGCGCCGCCGCCGCCCGCGACGCCTACGATCTCGCGATCTACCGCGACCAGCTCGCCGAGTTGGAGCGCGACCTCGCCCGCGGCGTTCTGACCTCCGACCAGGCGGCGACCGCGCGCACCGAGATCGAGCGGCGCATGCTGCAGGCCAGCGAACGCAAGCATCGGCCGCTCGCCGCCGCCGGGCCGGCGCGCGCGCTGGCGCTGGTCCTGGCCCTGGCCGTTCCCGGCGCCGCGGTCGTGCTCTACGGGCAGCTCGGCAATCCGGGGCTGCCGGCCCATCCGCTCGCCGCGCGCCAGTCGCCGCCGCCGGCGCCGGTCGCACCCGACGGCAACAGCCTGTCCGACCTCGCCGACCGCCTGGCCGCGCGGCTCGAGCAGAGCCCGGGCGACATCCAGGGCTTCATCCTGCTCGCGCGGACCTACGGCGAGCTCGGCCGCTACCTCGACGCCGCGCAGGCCTACCGCCGCGCGATCGCCAACGGGGACGAATCGTCGGAGACTCGCGCCTCTTTGGGCGAGGTGCTGACCGCCGCGGGCGGCGGCCGGGTCGGGCCGGAGGCCCGTGCCGCCTTCGCCGAGGCCCTGGAAATGGACCCGGCCAACCCCCGGGCGCTCTACTACGGCGGCCTCGCCTACGCCCAGTCCGGCCGCCTGGCCGAGGCGCTCGAAGTCTGGCGCGGCCTCGCCGCCCAGACGCCGCCCGACGCGCCCTGGAAGGAGCTGCTCGACAACCGAATCGCCAGCACCCAGGCGGCGCTCGACGGCGAACCGCCGCCCGAGATCGCCCGGCCCGCTCCCGAACCCCAACCGGCCCCCGGGGCGTCGTCGCCGGACCTGGGCCGCGGGCCCGGACCGAGCCAGGAGGACGTCGCCGCGGCGGCCGAAATGAGCAACGACCAGCGCCAGGCCTTCATCCGCTCGATGGTGGACCGCCTGGCGGCCCGGCTCGAGGAGGAGCCCGACGACCTGGCTGGCTGGTTGCGCCTGACCCGCGCCTATACCGTCCTGGGCGAGCGCGAGCAGGCCGTCGCCGCGCTCGATCAGGCCTCGGCGCTGGCCGAGAAACTGCCGGCCGATGCGCCGGAACACGGCGCCATCGCCCAGGCGCGCGCCATGCTGGCGGGCCGCCCCTAACCCTCGTCTCCCGGGCCCGGCGCCAGGAGCTTTTCCCTTTGCAAGCCGCCGAAAGCTGTCTAACCTTCTGAGACAATTAGAAGAGTGACAGGCAGGGAGGCCGAGGGTCGATGGCGGACATCGTACCCGCCGCCGCAAACGGCGCCGAAGCGGCCTTGGTCGCCGAAGACATCCACAAGAGCTTCGGGCCGATCGAGGTCCTGAAAGGCATATCGCTCACCGCTCACGAGGGCGACGTGATCGCCATGCTGGGCGCCAGCGGCTCCGGCAAGAGCACATTCCTGCGCTGCATCAACCTGCTCGAGACGCCCAATGCCGGGCGCGTGCTCGTGCGCGGCGAAGAGATCCGCATGACCAAGGATCGCCAGGGCCAGGCCGTTCCCGAGGACCTCCGGCAGGTCGAGCGGATCCGCGCGCGGCTCGCCATGGTGTTTCAGAGCTTCAATCTCTGGTCCCACATGACGGTCCTGGAGAACGTGATCGAGGCGCCGATTCACGTGCTCAAGGTGCCCAAGGCGGAAGCTCTGGAACGGGCGGACGCGATCCTGGAGAAGGTCGGCATCCGAGAGCGCCAGGACTACTATCCGGCCCACCTGTCCGGCGGGCAGCAGCAGCGGGCGGCGATCGCCCGCGCGCTCGCCATGGAGCCGGACGTCATGCTGTTCGACGAACCGACCTCGGCGCTCGATCCCGAGCTGGTCGGGGAAGTGCTGCGGGTCATGCGGCAGCTGGCGGAAGAGGGGCGCACCATGCTGGTGGTGACCCATGAGATGGGCTTCGCCCGCGACGTCTCCTCGGAGGTCGTCTTCCTGCACGAGGGCCGTATAGAAGAGCAGGGCCCGCCCGCCGAGGTCTTCGGCAACACGAAATCGGAACGCTTCCGCCAGTTCCTGGCCAAGACCCGCGATTGACGGAGGCAAACCGGCGCTATTTTGCAAGCTGACCCCGGACGCCGCGCGCGGCCGGAGTCGTTCAACAGGGAGAAGAGAAGCATGGGTTTCAAGAAACTGACAACGCTACTGGCCGCGGCCGGCCTCGCGCTCGCCATGGGCGCGACCGCCCAGGCGGGCGAGAAACTGCGCATCGGCGTCGAGGGCGCCTACCCGCCGTTCTCCTGGAAGGAGCCCGACGGCACCCTCAAGGGCTTCGACATCGAGATCGCCCGGGCGCTCTGCGCCGAAATGAATAGGGACTGCGAGCTGGTGGAGCAGGATTGGGACGGCATCATCCCCGCCCTCCTGGCCAAGAAGTACGACGCCATCGTCGCCTCCATGTCGATCACGGAGGAGCGCAAGAAGAAGGTCGACTTCACGGCCAAGTACTACAATACCCCGGCCAAGTTCGTGGCGCCCAAGAACGCCGGCTTCGAGCCGACCGCGGAAGGCATGAAGGGCAAGACCGTCGGGGTCCAGCGCGGCACGATCCACCAGTGCTACATGGAGAAGAAGTTCCCGGACACGGAGCTGCGGCTCTACGCCACCCAGGAAGAGGTCTTCCTGGACCTCGCCTCCGGCCGGATCGACGCGCAGATCTCCGACTCGATCCAGGCCCTCGAGGGCTTCCTGGGCACTGAGGACGGCAAGAACTTCGCGTTCCTCGGCGGTGACCAGTTCGATCTGGGGTGTCACGGTGAGGGCGCCGGAATCGCGGTGCGCAAGGGCGACGACGATCTTCGCTCCTCGTTCAACGCCGCGATCAAGGCGATCCGAAAGGACGGCACCTATTCCAAGATCAACTCCAAGTACTTCGACTTCGACATCTACGGCGCCGACGCCGGCTCGTAGCTGATTTCGGCGGAAGGGTCCCCGGACCCTTCCGCCGTTTCTTTTTCATCCGGATTCCAGGGCAGCGGGGCGATCTCCATGAGCGATGTCATTGCCTACATGCCAGCGATCTTCAATGGCATGCTCGTCACGATCGCGGTCGCCATCTGCTCCTTGGCCCTTGCCGTTCTGCTCGGCCTGGTCGGCGCCTGGGGCAAGCTCGCCAAGTCCCTGCCCGCCAAGAAGACGGCCGACGCCTACACGACCCTGGTGCGCGGGATTCCCGATCTGGTTCTGATGCTGTTGCTGTTCTACGGCGGCCAGCAGCTGCTCAACGATCTCGGCGACGCGACCGGCTGGTGGGGCTACCTCGAGATCGACCAGTTCACCGCGGGCGTGTTCACGATTGGGTTCATCTACGGCGCCTACATGACCGAGACCTTCCGCGGCGCCTTTCTCTCGATCCCCAATGGCCAGATCGAGGCCGGCATCGCCTCTGGCATGAGCCCCGGCCTGCGGTTCCGCCGCATCGTCTGGCCCCAGCTCGTGCGCTATGCCCTGCCCAGCTTCGGCAACAACTGGCTGGTGCTCTTGAAGGGCACGGCCCTGGTCTCCGTGCTCGGCCTGCACGAGCTGGTATGGGAAGCCTTCACGGCGGGACGCTCGACGCGCCAGCTCTTCACCTTCTTCTTCGTGGTCCTGATGCTCTATCTGGTCCTGACCGCGATATCCGATGTCGGCCTGCGCTATCTCGAGCGCAAGTACAGCGTCGGCGTGCGGAGGGCCTGAGCCATGGCGAAGGAAGCCGGCGGATTCCTGGTCGCCCTCGAGGAGTTCAGCAGCGGCGCCTCGCCGCTCGATTTCGTCCTGATCTTCCAGAACTGGGAGCTCTTCGCTCTCGGCGTTTGGAACACCCTCGTCCTCACGGTCCTGGCGCTGCTCATCGGTGGCATGCTCTCGATCCCCCTGGCCCTGGTGCGGGCCAACCGGACGCCGGTGCTCAACGAGATCACCTGGGCCTATGTCTACCTCTTCCGCGGCACGCCGCTCCTGGTCCAGCTCTATCTGATCTATTACGGCCTGGGTCAGTTCGAGTTCATTCGCGAGAGCTTCCTTTGGCCGGTTCTGCGCGAGGCCTGGTGGTGCACCCTGCTCGCCTTCGTGCTCAACACCGCGGCCTACACGACCGAGATCCTGCGCGGCGCCATCGAAGCCACGCCCTTCGGCGAGGTCGAGGCCGCCAAGGCCTGCGGCATGTCACAGTCACAGGCCGCCCGTCGAATCATCGTCCCCAGCGCCCTGCGCCGGGCACTGCCGGCCTATTCCAACGAGATCATCTTCATGCTGCACGGCTCGGTCGTGGCCAGCACGGTCACGATCATCGATATCCTCGGCGCTGGCCGGACCCTCAACGGCAAGCATTACCTGGCCTACGAGGGCTTCATCGCGGCGGCGGTCCTCTACATGATCCTGGTCTTCGCCATTTCTCGCGGATTCAAGCTGTGGGAGCACAAGTGGCACGCTCACCTGCGGCCGCGGGTAGCCTGAAGCAGATCCGCGTTTACCGGATAGGCTCCAGGCTTCAGGCCAGAGCGGATCATGTTTAGATGGAACCACTTCGTGGTCTCCAACTAAACATGTGAATCCGCTCTACATCTGAGGTTTAGAGCAGATTCACCGGGTTTGATGGATCGCCTCCGGCGATTCAGTCAAACCCGGATCTGCTCTAGGCGAAGCTCCGGGAGTTGCCAGCCGAGCGCCCGGCGCACCGCCGCCGGATTGTCCTTGAAGCAGAGGCCCAGGGCGTTGCCGTCCTGCCAGACGATCTCCGCCGCCAGGCGCCCGAAATGGAAGGACTGCAGCATGACGCGACTCCCGCGCGGTATCAGATCGAGCGACCGCGCCATCGCGCCGTGCGGCCCGATATTGAGGACCACGCAGTCGGAAGTCCGGTTGCCGTGGTCCAGGTTGCCGGTCCACAGCACCTTGGCTCTGCCGTGCCGCCGCCGCTCTGACCTGCTCTGATCGTTCATCGGCCGATCTCTCTCGCGTCCCAATGGTTAACGAGAGATAGCCAAGCAGAGTTACCAAGTGGTAAATGAACGAAACCCGGGCCGCTGCGGCCTTACATTTGCGAATCGCAATGTTTACAAATAATTCAGCTTATTTATTTGGATTTTTCCGGCGGGTTACATATATTCGTTCTTGAAAACGCTCGGTTTTACAAACAGTTAATCTTACCGAGGTTGGGCCGGGGCTGTAAAAGCAGGAGGGTACGATGAGACTGGGCGATAAGGTTCAGGTAGAACTGGAGGTTTGCGGGGAAGTCGTCGGGCGCACCTTCGAGCGGGATCCCAAGATCGACCTCAAGACGCCGTGGGGCATGCTGTACGGTGTGCCCGTCTCGGTCCTGGAGGCGCGCAAGCCGGCGCAGCCGGAAGGCGAGGCCGTCGTGCCGGCCAATGTCACGCAGATCGCTGACGCGGTCCGCAAGACCGAGAAGCCGATCCTCAAAGCAGGCTGAGATTACGGGATCTTGGTGGAGCCGAGGGGAGTCGAACCCCTGACCTTCGCATTGCGAACGCGACGCTCTCCCAACTGAGCTACGGCCCCGCCAGATGGCGCGCGTGCCCGCCAAGGAGCACGGCTGGAAACTGCCCGGCATCGGGCGGCGGGATAATGGGTATTCGCGCGAGGGCTGTCAAGCGGGCGCCGAAACCGCCACGAGATCAGCGCGGACGCTCCCCGGCCGCGACCGCCGGAAGACCTTGGAGGCGCCGCAAAACCGCCGGCGCCGGGCGATCTTGTATGTCCCCCGCACCGTCGCTAGGTTAGCCCAGGCAAGCCCGCCGCGGACATTCCGAAATCGACAACGAGGTACCGGCGTGATCGTTCTCGGCCCCTTGATCCATGTCACGATCATTGCGATCGACTTCTACATTTGGCTGATCATCGCCTCGGCCATCATGAGCCTCCTGATCGGTTTCAGAGTGATCAACACCTCGAACCAGGTCGTCTACATGATCTGGGAGTTCCTCACCCGCATCACGGAACCGGCGCTCCGGCCGATCCGGCGAATGCTGCCGAGCTTCGGCGGTTTCGACGTCTCGCCGGTAATCCTGATCCTGGTCCTCTACTTCTGCCAGATGGTGCTGGGCAACATCCTCTTCTCGCTCGGGGGCGCAACGCTCTGAGCGTTCCTTTCGTGGGCAAGGCGACGGCGCTTCGCCATCGTTCCGGCATGGAAACGACGCAGCGGGAAGGCGCACCTTTCCGGAGGTGCAACAATGCTCGGCGATACGCCCGAGAAGGGGTTCGCCGGACCCGACGGCAGCGCTGAAGAGTCGGCGATGCGTCGGTAAGCGGCGTTATGGAACATGACGACGGTCCCCGGCGCCGTCACAACCGCAGCAAGTGAACAGGGAGGCACAACATGAACGACCAGGCACAGGCGGGCAGCGCCGCGACGATCGACGGAAAGGCCTTCGCCGCCGGATTGCGCGGGCGGGTCGCTGCGGCGGTCGAGACGCTGAAGGCGGAGCACGGGCTGACGCCCGGGCTGGCGGTCGTCCTGGTCGGCCACAACCCGGCCAGCGAGGTCTACGTCCGCAACAAGGCCAAGCAGACCGCCGAGACCGGCATGGCTTCCTTCAAGCACGAGCTGCCGGAGACCACCAGCCAGGCCGAGCTGCTCGCCCTGGTCGAACAGCTCAACGGCGATCCCACGGTCCACGGCATCCTGGTGCAGCTACCGCTGCCCGAGCAGATCGACGGCGAGGCCGTGATCAACGCGATCGCGCCGGCCAAGGACGTCGACGGCTTTCACGTGATCAACGCCGGCCGCCTCTCGGTCGGCGCGACCGGCGAGAGCGCCCCCATGGTCCCCTGCACCCCGCTCGGCAGCCTGATGCTGCTGCAGGACACGCTCGGCGACCTGACCGGCCTCTCGGCCGTCGTCGTCGGGCGCTCCAACATCGTCGGCAAGCCCATGGCGCAGCTGCTGCTGCAGCAGAACTGCACCGTCACCATCGCCCACTCCCGGACCAAGGACCTGCCCGGAGTCTGCCGCGGCGCCGACATCCTGATCGCCGCGGTCGGCCGGCCCGAGATGATCAAGGCCGACTGGATCAAGCCCGGCGCCACGGTCATCGACGTCGGCATCAACCGGGTCGAGACCGGTGAAGGAAAGACGCGCCTGGTCGGCGACGTGGCGACCGAGGAGGCCCGCCGGGTCGCCGGCGCGATCACGCCGGTGCCGGGCGGCGTCGGGCCCATGACGATCGCCTGCCTGCTGGCCAACACGGTCACCGCCGCCTGCCGCCAGGCGGGGGTTCCGGAGCCGAAACTCTAGCTATTCCGAGCTATTCCGGCAGGGCAAGGCGGACCAGTCCCTTGATCGGCGCGTGGGGGTCGGCCGGCTTGCCCTTGCGCAGGATCGTGATCCGACCCTGGCGCGCAAGGTGGAGCGCCTGCTGCCGCGCCGCCGGCAGGTAGCGCCGCCAGAGGTCGGGCGGGTCGCCCCGCTTCGCCCGCTCGGCGGCGAAGGCGCGGGCCGCGTCGCCCGGCTCGATGGTCTTGCCCGGGCCGGCTTCGGCCAGCAGGTCGAGGATGGTGCGCGCGACCGGGTCGTCCTTGCGCTCTTCGGGGGCCGCGTCGTCTCGCTCGGTCACGGGATCGTCGTCCGCTCTTAATTCAGGCCAGGGCGTTGAAGTCGTCGAGCAGCGCCGCGATCCGGCCCGAGTCGAACTGGTCCATGATAACCGAGGCCCGGCGCACGGCGGCCTGAAGGTCGAGGTTGAGGATGCGGCTCTTCACGCGCGGGAGGGCGTTGGCCGTCATCGAGAGCTCGCGCACGCCGAGCCCCAGAAAGAGCGCGGTGTATCGCGGATCGCCGGCCATCTCGCCGCACACCGAGACCGGGATGCGGGCCCTGAGCGCGGCCTCGACCGAGAACTGGATCGACCGCAGCACGGCGGGGTGCAGCGGGTTGTAGAGGTGGGCGACCCGCTCCTCGCCCCGGTCGATCGCCAGGGTGTACATGGTCAGGTCGTTGGTGCCGATCGCGAAGAAGTCGGAGACCCGCGCCAGGGAGTCGGCCGCCAGGGCGGCCCCCGGCACCTCGATCATGACTCCGAGAGGCGGCAGGGGGTCGGCGATCTTGACCTTCCGCCGCCGCAGGCGGCGGATCACCGTGTTGAGCGCCTTGCGCACCTCGCGCACCTCGGAGACCGTGGTGATCATTGGCAGCAGGATGCGCACCGGCCCGTGGGCGCTCGCCCGCAGGATGGCCGCCAGCTGGGCCTCGAACAGCTTGCGCTGGGTTAGCGAGAAACGGATCGCGCGCAGGCCGAGCGCCGGGTTGGCCGAGTCTTCCAGGGTCTCGCCCAGCGCCGACATCAGCTTCTCGCCCCCGACGTCGAGCGTGCGGATGGTGACCGCCCGGCCGTCCATCGCCTCGACGATGTTCCTCAACGCGTCGTACTGCTCGTCCTCGTCGGGCAGGTCGTCGCGGTTCATGTAGAGGAACTCGGTGCGCAGCAGGCCGACGCCCTCGGCGCCGACGGTGACGGCCTGGTCGATCTCGCGCGGCAGCTCGAGGTTGACCGCGAGCGAGATCCGCTCGCCGTCCCGAGTGCTGGCCGGCACGTCGCGCAGGCGGTCCAGCGCGCGCGCCTCGCGCTTGAAGGCGCGGCGCCGCTGCTGGTACTCGGCCAGCGTCTCTTCGGCGGGGTTGACGATGACCGCGCCGTTCGAGCCGTCGACGATCAGGGTATCGCCGGTGTGCGCCGCCTCGAGCAGGCCGGCGACGCCGAGCACGGCGGGCAGTCCGAGGGAGCGGGCCATGATCGCGGTATGGCCCTCGGCGCCGCCCATCACCGTGGCGAAGCCGCCGATCTCGCGCGGGTCCATCAGCGCCGTGTCGGCAGGCGTCACGGTTTCCGCGATCACGATGCTGCCGCGGGGCAGGGCCGAGAAGTCGCTCAGCTTCTGATCAGACAGGGTGCGCACGATGCGCATGCCGACCTCGCGCACTTCCTCCGCCCGGGAGCGCAGGTAGGGGTCGTCGACCTGCTCGAAGGCGGCGGCGATCTCGGCGATTTCCTCGGCGACCGCCGCCTCGGCATTCTGGCGCGCCGTCGCGATCCGCTGCTCGACGCCGGACAGCAGTCGCGAGCTGCCGAGCATCTGGTGGTGCGCCTCGAGCAGGAACCCGAGCTCCTCCGCGGCGGCGCCGTGGAAGCGGGTCGCCTTGTTCTTGAGCCTGTCGAGCTGTCGCTTGGCCTTGGTGACGGCCTGGCGAAAGCGGGCCTGCTCGTCGTCGACCGCGCTGGCGCCGATCTGGTACTCCAGGACCCGGATCTCGCCGCTCTCGCGCAGGTGCGCCGAGCCGATGGCGACGCCGGGTGAGACGGCGAGGCCCGGCAGCACGACCTCTTTGCCGGCCCTGGCCGCCCGCTTCGATTTCTTCGCCGCCTTATCCATCTTCATCGAACTTGTTCCGCACCAGGTCTGCCAGGGCGACCACGACCGCCTCGGCCGCCGGGCCCGAGGCCCGCACCTCGAGAAAGCTCCCGGTCGACGCGGCCAGCATCATCAGCCCCATGATCGATGAACCCGAAACCTCGACGCCGTCCTTGAGGACCGTGACCTCGGCATTGTAGGCGCCGGCCAGCTTCACGAACTTCGCTGCCGCCCGGGCATGGAGGCCGCGGCTGTTGACGACTTCGACCCGACAGCTGGCCGAGAGCAACCGGCTCATCGCTAGATCAACCGCCGCCGCCCGACCCTTGATTGGCCAGGAGCTGCGACGCGACGTTGATGTACTTGCGCCCCGCTTCCTGGGCGCCGGCGACCGCGTTCTTCAGGGTCTCCGTGCCGCGCAGGCTGGCCAGCTTGATGAGCATCGGCAGGTTCAGGCCGGCGATCACCTCGATCTTGTTCGGCTCCATCACCGAGATCGCCAGGTTGGACGGCGTGCCCCCGAACATGTCGGTCAGCAGCACCACGCCCTCGCCGCCCTCCACCTCGGCGATCCGGTCGATGATGTCGCGGCGGCGCGCCTCCATGTCGTCGTCGGGCCCGATGCAGACCGCGGCAACCGCCTGTTGCGGCCCGACGATGAGCTCCAGGGCGTCGATGAACTCCAGCGCCAGCCTGCCGTGGGTCACCAGGACCATGCCGATCATTGCTTGCCCTCTCGTTCTCTTTGCGCCGCGCTTCCCCTCGGGGCGCCGGCGTTACGATTTCTCCGGCGGCGCCGTGAGGTCGCGATGCCCCGTGGTCACCCGGTAGCCGGCGCTCTCGAGCCGACGCGCCAGCCGTTCGCCGGTCATGACCGAACGGTGCCGGCCGCCGGTACAGCCGATGGCTATGGTCAAGTAGCTCTTACCTTCCTTCTCGTAAAGGGGCAGCAGCTGTTCGAGCATCCCGGTCAGCCGGTCGTAGAAGGGCTGGAACTCGGGATCGGCCTCGATGAACGCGGCGACGCCGGGGTCCAGGCCGGTCTGCACGCGCAGCTCCGCGTCGTAGTGGGGATTCTTCAGGAAGCGCACGTCGAACACCAGATCCGCCGAGCGCGGCAGGCCGTGGCGATAAGCAAAGGAAGTGACAAAGACCTCCATGCCTTCTTCGGCTTGCGGCGAGGTCAGCCGCGTGTTCAGGTACTGCCGCAGATCGGCGGGCGTCAGGTTCGTCGTATCGACCAGGAGGTCGGCCTGGTCGCGCAGGGGCGCGATCAGCCGCCGCTCGTCGACGATGCCGTCCTTGAGCGGCCGGCCGCTTGCCAGGGGATGACGCCGGCGCGACTCGGTGTAGCGCCGCTGCAGCACTTCGTCGTCGCACTCCATGAACAGCAGGCTGGCCGACAGGCGCGGGTTGCCGCGCAGCCTGGTCAGGCAGTCGGTGACCGTGTCGACCGCGAAGTTCCGGGTTCTGATGTCGATGCCGAGCGCGACCGAGCGGTCCAGCGGATCGGCCACGATCCCCTCGAGCAGCTCCAGCGGGGGATTGTCGATGGTTTCGAAGCCGAGGTCCTCGAGGATGTCCAGCGCGAGCGAACGGCCGGCGCCCGACAGGCCTGTCACCAGCACAACCCGGTTGGGTCCGGTCTGCGCTGCCTCGTCCTCCGGCGCACTGTCGGTCTCCGTGGTCATGCTCCGCTGGCTCCTGTCCCCGTGGCGCGCGGGCGACCGCGGCGCGGCCTCGCGCTCCATTATAGCGTCGGCTTCGCGACGGGCGGCAAGACGGAGTTTGATCGCCGCCGAAGGCGCGGCGGGGTCGAGCGCGACGCGCGGCAGGCGGACCCCCAGAAGGTCGCAGAACTCCTGCTCCGGCAGACGTTCGACCCGCTCCGCCGGCAGCAGGTCGGCGACCAAGCAGACCCTCGCGTCGCGCGCGTTTGGAAAGCGCAGGATGCCAAGGCCCCGGATCTCGAGCAGCCCGGCGATGGCCGGCGGCGCGCTGGCGAGCAGCGCGTCGCCCCGGGCCGCGAGCGCGGTCTGGTCGTCGGCGACCAGGCGCCAGCCCTGGTCGATCAGGCGCAGCGCCAGGTCCGACTTGCCGCAACCGGAAGCGCCGCGCAGCAGGACGGCGGCGGGCGGGTCCGCCGGACCGCCGCCAACGCCGGGCGGCAGGGCGACGCAGGTCGCGTGCACCAGCTTGTCCGCCATCGCCGGCCGATCAAGCGCCGGGCAGCTTGATGACGAAGCGGGCGCCGGTCACCTGCCCCTCGGCGTCGACCAGGTTCTCCGCGCTGATCGTGCCGCCGTGCGCCTCGACGATCTGCTTCGAGATCGACAGGCCGAGGCCCGAGTGTGTGCCGAACTTCTCGCCGCGCGGCCGCTCGCTGTAGAAGCGCTCGAACACCGCCTCCAGTTTTTCGGGTGGCAGTCCCGGGCCCTGGTCCGACACGGTCACCTCGACGCGGCCCCGTTCCCGCCGGGCGGCGAGGCCGATTCTGCCGCCCGGCGGCGAGAAGGAAGCCGCGTTGCTGATCAGGTTGCGCAGGACCTGGCTGAGACGCCCCTCGATCCCGTTGACGATCAGCCGCTGGGACCTGTTGACCGCAAGATCGAAGGCCGGCCCTCCGGCCGTTTCGGTCGAGCGGTGGACCTCGACCAGCGCTTCGAGCAGCGCGCCGACGTCGACCGGCTGGCTCTCGGCCCGGGACAGCTCCGCGTCCAGCCGCGAGGCGTCGGAGATGTCGCTGATCAGGCGGTCGAGCCGCTGCACGTCGTCGAGGATGATCGCCATCAGCTTCTTCTGCTGGTCGGCGTCCTCCAGCCGGGACACGGTCTCGACCGCGCTGCGCAGCGAGGTCAGCGGATTCTTGATCTCGTGGGCGACATCGGCGGCGAAGCCCTCGATGGCGTCGAGCCGGTTCCACAGCGCCACGGTCATCTCGCGCAGCGCCTTAGAGAGGTCGCCGATCTCGTCGCCGCGCCGGGTAAAGTCCGGGATCTCGAGCTCACGCCCCTGGCCGTGGCGGACCCGTTCGGCGAAGCGCGCCAGGCGGTGGATCGGCCGGGCGATCGTGCCCGCGAGGTAGACCGACAGGAGCACGGTGGCGGCGAAGGCGACGGCGAAGACCAGCAGGATGTCGCGGCGCCGGTCGCGCACGGCAGCGACCACGTCGGCGCCGTCCTTCGAGAGCATGAGGCCGCCCAGCACCTTGCGGTAGCGCTGGACCGGCACGCCGACCGAGATGATCAGGCGGCCCTGGCGCCCGAGCCTGACCTTGCCCTGGGTCTCGCCGGCGAGCGCGTTCTGCACCTCCTCGTAGTCGTCCGCGCGCTGCACCGCCGCCTCGGTGTAGCGCGGCAGGTCGCCCGGGCCCG
Organism: Kiloniellales bacterium; assembly: GCA_030064845.1. Classification (NCBI taxonomy): domain Bacteria; kingdom Pseudomonadati; phylum Pseudomonadota; class Alphaproteobacteria; order Rhodospirillales; species Kiloniellales bacterium. The sequence goes on along the minus strand of JASJEC010000006.1, from coordinate 26,442 downwards.
GCAGCCAGTCGGCCAGCGAATCGAAGAAGCGGGCGACCCGGCCCGGGAGCGATCCCTCGTCGGCCGGCGGCAGCTCGAAGATCTGCACCATGTCGTCGCCCAGGCGGCCGAGCCGGAAGCTGTCGGCGATCAGTTCGCCGCTCGGTGCGAAGAGCCGGGTGCGGACCGCGCTGTCGGTCAGGACCACCCGCATCAGGTGCCGCGTCATCTCGGGTATCAGCCGCTCGCGGCCGGTGCCGCTGACCACCACCGCCGTGCTGCCCAGGGAGAGGGCGAAGCTGCGGCCCTGGGTGCTCAGGCTTTCCAGCTCGGCCGAGATCAGGGTCTCGCGATACTGGTCCAGGTGCATCAGCCCGACCACGGGAATGACCAGGACCAGCAGGTTGAGCAGCAAAATGCGCCGCGTCAGCGACGAGCCCCAGATGAAATGCCGACGGCGCAGCGCCGCGCCGCGCTGTTGCCTTTCCTCGCTGCCCAGGGCGTGCTTTTCCGTGGTCCGCTCTCCGGCCTGCTGGCCGGCCTTGCGGCGATTGCCCTTGCGCGACGCGCCGACGCCCCCTTTCGGCGCTAGGCGCGCATCGCCTTCTAGTTCAGCCGTCATATCCGCTCGCCCCGGCCGCGGGAACGCGGTCCCGTCCGACCGGCTAAGCCATTGCTATCGAAAGCCATACAGATAATCGGGGCCGGACCCAACCCCTTATTGACCGCGCCGCCCGGCGTCCCGCGCGTCGCGGAGCCCGGCCGTTCAGCGCTCGCGGTAGCGGTAGCCGACGCCGTAGAGCGTCTCGATCTGCACGAAGTCGTCGTCCAGCTCCTTGAACTTCTTGCGCAGGCGCTTGATGTGGCTGTCGATGGTTCGGTCGTCGACGTAGATGTGCTCGCCGTAGGCCGCGTCCATCAGCTGGTCGCGGTTCTTGACGTGACCCGGGCGCTGGGCCAGGGCCTTGAGGATCAGGAACTCGGTCACCGTCAGGTTGACCTGCTCGCCGCGCCAGGTGCAGAGGTGGCGGGCGGGGTCCAGCGTCAGGTCGCCGCGCACCAGCGGCTGCTCGGCGCCGTCGGGCTCGACCTCCTCGCGCGCCACTTTCTCGCGGCGCAGAAGCGACCGGATGCGCTCGATCAGCAGGCGCTGGGAGAAGGGCTTGGTGATGTAGTCGTCGGCGCCCATCCTCAGGCCGAGCACCTCGTCGACCTCGTCGTCCTTGGAGGTCAGGAAGATGATCGGCAGATTGGAGGCGCGCCGCAAATGGCCGAGCAACTCCATGCCGTCCATGCGCGGCATCTTGATGTCGAGGATCGCCAGGTCGACCGGGCTGCTCGAGATGCCGCGCAGGGCCTCGGACCCGTCGTTATAGGTTTTCACCTTGAACCCCTCGGCTTCCAAGGCCATTGAGACCGAGGTCAGGATGTTGCGGTCGTCGTCGACCAGCGCGATGGTCTGCTGCATGGTTTCCTCTTCCTACAGCGATTTGGGCGGCAATTCACCGATGTCCAGGGCCAATTGTGGCAGACGGCAAGGTGCCGCCCGACTGTGGCGCCTTTTGGGCAGCCGCCGGGCCGAAGCATGGCACGAGAAGGCTCTCAAATGCTTGACGCCCGGCGCGGATTTCGGCCCCCGGTTAACCATAGATCCCGAGCTCAGGCCCGAGTCCGCCGTTGACCGGCGAGTCTGTTTGAACCCCCGACCCGCCCCGTCTAGTATCCCAGCGATTCGTGGTTCTCGACCGGCCACGCCGGGCGAGACCGCCCGAACTGGAGAAAGCCGGCCGAAGCGCCGATGAGAAGGCGGGCAAGGCCGAAGTGGGGGAGATTTGCAGTGAGCGATACCGGTACGGTGGTCAGCCGTTACGGCCTTTCTAAGCACGATATCCGGGGATACCGCAGCGCGGTTTGGAACGAGACCGCCCCGGGGCTGGTCGAGGAGACGATCCGCCGCGGCGACGGGACCCTGAGCGATGGCGGCGCCCTGGTGGCGCTGACCGGGCAGCACACCGGGCGCTCGCCGAACGACAAGTTCATCGTCGAGGAGGCCGCCACCGCCGAGAGCATCTGGTGGGGCAAGGTCAACGTCGCCATGTCCGAGGACCATTTCGAGCGGCTCCACGCCAAGGTGATCGGCTACTTCCGGGACCGGGACCTCTTCGTCCAGGACCTCTTCGCCGGCGCAGATCCGGAATACCGTCTCAAGGTGCGCGTGGTCAGCGAGAGCGCCTGGCACAGCCTTTTCGCGCGCAACATGTTCATCCACCCCGGACACGACCAGCTGGCCGAATTCGAGCCGGACTTCACGGTGCTGCACGCCCCGTGCCTGGAAGCCGAGCCCTCGCTCGACGGGACCAACTCGGGCACCTTCATCGTGGTCAGCTTCGCCCGGCGGCTGGTCCTGGTCGGCGGCTCGAGCTACGCCGGCGAGATCAAGAAGTCGATCTTCTCGATCCTCAATTACCTGCTGCCCGAGCGCGACGTCCTGCCAATGCACTGCTCGGCGAACGTCGGCCCGGCCGGCGACGCCGCGATCTTCTTCGGGCTTTCCGGCACCGGCAAGACGACGCTCTCGGCCGACGGCACGCGCAGCCTGATCGGCGACGACGAGCACGGCTGGTCGGCCAAGGGCGTGTTCAACTTCGAGGGCGGCTGCTACGCCAAGGTGATCAAGCTGTCCGCCGAGGCCGAACCCGAGATCTACGCGACCACCCGGCGCTTCGGCACGATCCTCGAGAACGTCGCCATGGACCCGGCGACCCGCGTGCTCGACCTCGACGACAACCGATATACCGAGAACACCCGGGCCAGCTACCCGCTCGACTTCATCCCCAACGTCGAGACCAGCGGCCAAGGCGGCCCGCCGCAGAACATCGTGATGCTGACCGCCGACGCCTTCGGCGTTCTGCCGCCGATCTCTCGGCTGACGCCGGAGCAGGCGATGTACCACTTCCTGTCCGGCTACACCGCGCGGGTCGCCGGAACCGAAAAGGGCATGGGCAGCGAGCCCTCGGCGACCTTCTCGACCTGCTTCGGCGCTCCCTTCATGCCGCGCCACCCCTCGGTCTATGCCGAGATGCTCGGCCGCAAGATGGCCGAGACCGGGGCCAAGTGCTGGCTGGTCAACACCGGCTGGACCGGCGGCGGCTACGGTATCGGCCGGCGCATGGAGATCGCCCACACGCGGGCCATGGTGCGCGCGGCCCTGGACGGCCGGCTGGCCGAGGTGGCGACCTCGCGGCATCCCGATTTCGGTCTCCATATCCCCGCGGTCTGCCCCGACGTGCCCGAGGGCGTGCTCGACCCGAAGAGCACCTGGCGCGACAAGCGGGCCTACGACCAGACCGCGCGCGAGCTGACCAAGCGCTTCGAGACCAACTTCAAGCAGTTCGAGTCCTACGTCGACGCCGAGGTCAAGGCCGCCGGCATCTACAGCGCCGCCTGACGGCGCGGCGCCGGCGGGACGGCAGGCAAACGGCGGACGGGCGCCCATGACCGAGTCCTTGAACGACCTCCTGGCCGCGACGGTGTTCTTCGTGGCCGGACACTTCCTGCTGTCCAGCCTCCCCGTCCGCCAGGCACTGACCAGCGCCCTGGAACGCGTGATCGCCGGCTTGACCGGCGGCTCCGCGTCGCTCAGCGGGGCCCAGTCCGCGTTTCGCGGGCTTTACAGCGTCTTCGCCCTTATCACCTTCGTCTGGATGCTGCAGGCCTACGGGGAGGCGCCGGTCATCCTGCTCTGGGATCCGCCGCCCGCCCTGGCCTGGGCGCCAGCCCTGGTGATGCCGGTCGCGCTGTTCCTCGCGGTCGCCGGATTGACCACCGGCAGCCCGACGCTGGTCGGCGGCGAGGCGCGCCTGACCGACCCCAGCGGCCTGGATCCGGCGCCCGGCGTTCTCCGGATCACGCGTCACCCCTTTCTCTGGGGCAGCGCGCTCTGGGCGGCCAGCCACCTGGCCGCCAACGGCGAGGCGCCCAACGTGATCGTGATGGGCGGCATCCTGGTGCTCTCGCTCGGCGGCATGCGGCACATCGACCGGCGCCGCGAGGCCACGCTCGGCGCCGCCTGGGGGCCGATGGCCCTGACCACCAGCGCGATTCCCTTCGCCGCCCTGGCGAGCGGCCGCACTACCATGGACTGGGCCGGCATCGGCTGGTGGCGCCCGCTTGTGGCGGTCGCGCTCTACGCCGTGCTGCTGCACCTGCACCCGGCGATCTTCGGCGTCCCCGCCCTGCCGCCGGGGTGAGGCCGGATCTGCTCTAACCCTTCTGGCGGTTGAGCAGGCGCAGCCTTAGCGCGTTCAGCTTGATGAAGCCCTCGGCGTCGCGCTGGTCGTAGACCTCGTCTTCCTCGAAGGTGACGTGGGCCTCGCTGTAGAGGCTGACCGGCGACTTGCGCCCGAGCACCGTAACCGATCCCTTGTAGAGCTTGAGCCGGACCGTGCCGGTGACGTGCTCCTGGCTGCGGTCGATCAGCGCCTGGAGCATCTCGCGCTCGGGCGAGAACCAGAAGCCGTTGTAGATCAGCTCGGCGTAGCGCGGCATGACCTCGTCCTTGAGGTGGGCCGCGCCCCGGTCGAGGGTGATCGATTCCATGGCGCGGTGGGCGTGCAGCAGGACGGTTCCGCCAGGGGTCTCGTAGATCCCCCGGCTCTTCATGCCGACGAAGCGGTTCTCGACCAGGTCGAGCCGGCCGATGCCGTGGGCGCCGCCCAGCTCGTTCAGCCGGGTCAGCAGCGCGGCCGGCGAGAGCGCTTTGCCGTCGACCGACACCGGGTCGCCGCCTTCGAAGCCGATTTCCACCTCGGTCGGCTTGTCCGGCGCGTCCTCCGGCGCCACGGTGCGCGAGAAGACGTACTCCTCGGGCGGCTGCCAGGGATCCTCCAGCACCTTGCCCTCAGCCGAGATGTGCAGCAGGTTGGCGTCGACCGAGAAGGGCGCCTCGCCGCGCTTGTCCTTGGCGATCGGGATCTGGTGCTTCTCGGCGAAGTCGATCAGCCGGGTCCGGCTGGTCAGGTCCCACTCGCGCCAGGGCGAGATCACCTTGATATCGGGGTTGAGGGCGTAGTAGCTGAGCTCGAAGCGCACCTGGTCGTTGCCCTTGCCGGTCGCGCCGTGGGCCACGGCGTCCGCCCCGGTCTGGCGGGCGATCTCGATCTGCCGCTTGGCGATCAGCGGCCGCGCGATCGAGGTGCCGAGCAGGTAGGTGCCCTCGTAGAGCGTATTGGCCCGGAACATCGGGAAGACGTAGTCGCGGATGAAGTCCTCGCGCAGGTCCTCAATGAAGATCTCCTTGACGCCGAACATCTCCGCCTTGCGCTGCGCCGGCTCCAGCTCCTCGCCCTGGCCCAGGTCGGCAGTGAAGGTCACGACCTCGCAGTCGTAGGTTTCCTTCAGCCACTTGAGGATCACCGAGGTGTCGAGCCCGCCCGAATAGGCCAGCACGACTTTCTTTACTTCGCTCATCGAACCTACCCCCCAACCAGATCTAGCCGCGCCGGCGCGGACCGGCCGGGAGTATAGGCAAGGGCGGCGGCGAGACAAGCGAGGGGATCTCCTGGCCCGGCAGGCCGGTAAGGATTTCTTTACCGCGCGCTAGGCCAGATGGCCCCTTCGTCCACGACCTTCGGTCCGAGCGCTGATGCGGCGCAGTGAAGCCCCCGACAGTCTCCCCGACGTCGAGCCCGAGACCCTTGACGGCGGCGGTCCGGCCAAGGGTGTCGAGCCCCTGGACGCGACGCGCCTGCGCATGGACGGCAAGCCGCTCGCCCTCGATCAGCTGGTCTCGCGGCTGGCCAAGGGAGGCATCGATCTCTATCCCGACTTCCAGCCCAGGGCGGGCCTGTGGTCCGCGGTCGACCAGAGCCGCCTGATCGAGTCCCTGCTGATCCGTCTGCCGATACCGGCCTTCTACTTCGACGCCAGCGACGACCGGCACTGGCTGGTGGTCGACGGGCTGCAACGCCTGACGACCCTGCGCGCCTTCGTGGTCGAGAAGAAGCTCAAGCTGCGCGGCCTCGAGTACCACGACGACCTTAACGGCAAGACCTTCGACGCCCTGCCGCGGCACTTCCAGCGGCGCATCCTGGAGACCCAGGTGACCGCCTTCCTGCTGCGCGAAGGCTGTCCGCCGACGGTCAAGTTCAACCTGTTTCGGCGGATCAATACCGGGGGCCGGCCGCTCGGCGCCCAGCAGATCCGCCACGCCCTGCACCGGGGTCAGGCGACCCGCTTCCTGAAGCTGCTCGCGGGTTCCAAGGACTTCAAGGCGGTCGCCGGCGAGGGCCTGTCCGACCGGGAGCTCAGCGATCAGGCCTGCGTCCTGCGCTTCCTGGCGTTCCGAATGGCCCCCTGGAGCGACTACCAGGCCGGCGACTTCGACACCTTCCTGGCCGAGCAAATGGCCCGCCTCAACGAGGTCGACGGCACGACGCTGAAGCGGCTGCGCGGCGATTTCCAGCGGGCGCTATCCGCCGCCCGGGCGATCTTCGGCGACCTGGCGTTCCGGCGCCAAGACCCGCCGGCGGCTTTCAACAAAGCGCTGTTCGAGGTTTGGAGCGTCTGCCTCGCCGCGCTGGATGCCGATCAGCTGGAAAAGCTGATCGGCCGGCGCGAGGTGCTTAACCAGGAATTCATCAAGCTATTATTGAATAACGACGCGTTCAACAAAGCGCTATCCCAAGCAACTGGCAGTGTTGCAAACGTAAAAAAGCGCTTTCGAGAAATAGAACATCTAGTCCAGGGAGTGCTCGAATGATCTCACATTTGAAGCTTAACAACTTCAAATGCTTCGAGTCGCAAGAACTTCCCCTCCAGAACCTGACACTTCTGGCCGGCATGAACGGCATGGGGAAGTCTTCGGTCATCCAGTCCCTGCTCCTGCTGCGCCAGTCCCATGACCAGTCGCTGCTCGCCGAGGCCGGCGTCACCCTGAACGGCGCCCTGGTTAGGATCGGCACCGCGCAGGATGCGCTCTTCGCCGGCGCCGCCGAGGAGGAGATCGGCATCGCCCTCGACTTCGCGGACGGCGGCAAGGCCGCCTGGCGCTTCGACGCCGGGGCGAGCAACGACATGCTCGACCTGATCGACGCCGAGGCGGGCGACCAGGTCTTCGAGCAGGCGCTCTTCACTTCGGACTTCCAGTACGTCCAGGCCGAGCGTCTGGGGCCGCGCACGACTTTCGGCGTCTCCGACGACCAGGTCCGGCGGCGCCACCAGCTGGGCGCCAAGGGCGAGTTCACGGCCCATTTCCTCGAGGTCCACGGGCGTGAGCCAATCGGCGTGCCGGCCCTGGCTCACCCGGAGGCCAGTTCCGAGGCCCTGGTCGACCAGGTTGAGGCCTGGACCGCGACCATCTCGCCGGGTACCCGGATCCATACCCAGGCGATCGACCAGATCGACCTGGTGCACCTGCGTTACTCCTTCGTCACCGACCGCGCGGTCAGCAACGAGTTTCGGGCGACCAACGTCGGTTTCGGCCTGACCTACACCCTGCCGATCCTGGTCGCCGTCCTGGCGGCCAAGCCCGGATCCCTGATCCTGATCGAGAACCCCGAGGCCCACCTGCATCCCCAGGGCCAGATGGGTCTCGGCATGCTCTTCGCGCGGGCCGCGGCGGGCGGGGTCCAGATTCTGGTCGAGACCCACAGCGACCACCTGCTCAACGGCATGCGCCTGGCGGTCCACGAGGGCTCGGCGGCGCCGGACAAGATCAAGCTCTACTTCTTCGAGCGCACGGCGGTCGACGACGTCGCCCAGGCCGCCGTCACGGCCATCGCGATCGACGAGAACGGCCGCCTCGACCGCTGGCCCGACGGCTTCTTCGACCAGTGGGACAAGGCGGCCAGCGCGCTCCTGTTCCCCGCCCCCCAGGTCGCGTAGCGCGGCATGACCGCGGAGCTGGTCCTCAACGAGCTCTCCCTCGATCCGGCGCCCGCGGTGGAGCCGGCGCGGGACTGGATGCTCGCGCTGATCCACACCTGCCATCTGGCCCAGAGCGCCGGGGCCAGCCGGATGCTGCTGCTGCCCGAGAACGCGGTCGAGCAGGAGCTGTCCGACGGCTACTCCCTCTGGCACTGGACCCACGATCCCCAGGTGGACATCGATCTCCGGCGCAAGTTTCTCGCCATGGCGACCTATGGCCCCTTCACCGAGAGGGTGCTGGGGGCCGAGGCGGAGGAGCGGCTTGGAATCTCCGAGTACTTCCACGCCGAGCGCGAGGCCAAGGGGCTCTCCGCCGCCCACGTGCTCGACGGGCTGGCGGTCAGCATCCCCTCGGGCGAGGACTGGAACCAGCAGACGCTCGAGGTCAAGGTGCTGTCTCTGGACGAGGCCGCCGACCTGGTCGAGGGCGAAGCCCGCATCCGCCACGCCTGCGCCCCCGACCACGTCGCCGGGCACAGGGACTGGCTGGGCGCCCGGCAACGCGCCGAGCTCGAGAGCGGCGCCGACCTCTGGGAACAGCGGCGCGAGCTGTTTCCGGGGCTGGACTTCTGCGCGCGGGTTGAGGATCAGCTGCGCGGCATCGAGCGCGGCGACCCGCACCTGCGCCAGGTCCTCCGCCGGCTCTGTCAGGTCAACGACTGCTTCGTGGCCTGGCGTGACGGGCCGTTCGAGCGCGGCGCGATCCCCGACTGCGACCCGGAGAGCCAGGTCACCCTTCAGCGTTTCGAGGCCCAGCACAGCTTCCGCTGCCCCGACGGCGAGACCCGGGTGTTCTCCTGGCACGTCCCGATCACGCCGGGGCCCTGGCGCCTGTTCTTCTATCCCGAAGGGAAGACCCGCAAGGGCATCGTCGGCCACATCGGCCCCAAGCTGCCCAACGTCAGCTACACCACGTAGAGCAGATCCGGGTTTGATGAATTGCCAGAGGCGATCCATCAAACCCGGTGAATCTGCTCTAAAAAGTTGATATCGAGCAGATTCACATGTCTTCGCCGGAACCGCGAAGCGTTTCCGTCAAAACATGATCCGCTCTAAGCTGTCCGCCCGTCTGCGGGGAAACCTACTGCACCGCCACGCGCGACAGGCCGGCCAGGCTGATCGCGACGTAGAAGATCACGGCCGTCACCACGACGAACTCGCCGGCGATGACGGCCTTGAACACCGGCGGCGTCAGCGACCGGCGGGGCAGCGCCCAGAACATGAAGGCGGAGGCGGCGAAGCCGCAGATGACGGCGATCGCGAAGGCTAGAAGATAAGTGGTCAAGCCCAGTTCCAAGGGTTCTCCCCTGGTCTCCGAAGATCGGCCAACTTGTCAGGACTGGGTTAAGGGAGCGTAAGTGCGCCGGCTGATCAGGCGGGAGAGGGCGCGCTGGCGCCCTCGGCGGCCCGCTCGGCGGCCTTGAGCCGCCGGCTCGCGCTCTTGAGCTGGCCGCAGGCCGCCATGATGTCCTGGCCGCGCGGCGTGCGCACCGGCGCGGAGAGGGCGGCGTCGTTGAGGATCCGGGCGAAGCGCTGGATCGCCTCGGGCGTCGAGCACTCGAAGGGCGCGCCGGGCCAGGGGTTGAAGGGGATCAGGTTGATCTTGGCCGGGATGCCCGAGAGCAGGCGGATCAGCTCGCGCGCGTCGGCCGGGGAGTCGTTGACGTCCTTCAGCATGACGTACTCGAAGGTGATGCGCCGCGCGTTGTGGACGCCGGGATAGTCGCGGCAGGCCGGGATCAGCTCGTTCAGCGGGTACTTCTTGTTGAGCGGCACGATGTGGTCGCGCAGCTCGTCGGTCACGGCGTGCAGAGAGACCGCCAGGTTGACGTTGAGCTCCTCGCCGCAGCGCTTCATGGCCGGGACCACGCCCGCGGTGGAGAGCGTGATCTTGCGCTTGGAGATCGAGAGGCCCTCGCCGTCCATGACGATCTTCAGCGCCTTGGCGACGTTGTCGTAGTTATAGAGCGGCTCGCCCATGCCCATCATCACCAGGTTGGTGATCTGGCGGCCTTCCGCCGGGCTCGGCCATTCGCCCAGGGCGTCCCGGGCCACCATGATCTGGCCGAGAATCTCGGCCGGCGAGAGGTTGCGCACCAGGCGCTGGGTGCCGGTGTGGCAGAAGCGGCAGGTGAGGGTGCAGCCGACCTGGCTGGAGACGCAGAGCGTGCCGCGGTCTTCCTCTGGAATATGGACACTCTCGGCTTCCTGGCCGTCGCCGAAGCGCAGCAGCCACTTCCGCGTGCCGTCGAACGACTGCTGGGCGGTCGCCACGCCGGGCCGCGCGATCACGTAGCTCTCCGCCAGGCGCGCCCGCAGCGTCTTGGCGAGGGTGGTCATGGCGGCGAAGTCGGTGACCCCGCGGTGATAGATCCAGTGCCAGAGCTGTCCGACCCGGAACGCCGGCTCGCCGAGCGCGGCGAACTCGGCCGCCAGCTCGTCGCGGCTCAGGCCGACCAGGTTGCGGCGGGCGCCTGCGTCCTCGGGCGGCGCGAAGTGGTCGGCGTGGGTGCTGCGGGTCATGGCCGTTCACATAGACCGCCGGCGGCGCCGCCGCAAGGTCGGCGCCCCGCCGCAAACGACAGCGTCGGTCCTGGTTGTGCGCAAGAGGTGTCTTCGGCCGGGACCGGGCACCGGCCGAACGGGATCCGCTGCCGTTTCGGCAGCCCTACTCGCAGGCCTCGCTGATGGTGTTGTAGGCCTTGGTGAAGCCGCTCAGGGAGTAGGTGTCCTTGGTATCCGTGCCGCGCTGGGACGTGCCCTGGACCACCATGGTGTTGCCGGCCTTCATCGCCTCCACCAGCTTGCGGTCGCTCTCGGCGTCGGGGGCCCAGGCGATCTCCTCGATCGGGACGACCTCGAACTTGCGGCCGTCGATCGCGACCTCGACGCGGCTCTCCTCCTTGAAGTCGTAGCCGGCCCAGAAGCTGACCTCGTCGCGGATCTTCTCGGCCGGGCGGTGGGTGACCATGACGTAGATGTCGCCGCGCTTGGTGTACTTGCCCTCGTCCTTGATCGGCTGCCCGGTCATGTAGCAGGCCTTGCCGCCGTCGTCGTCGTAGGTGTGGGCCTGCCACTTGCCGCTGCCGAAACTGCCCAGAGTCTTGACGTCGGCCGCCGAAGCGGACGAGGCCATGAGCAGCAAGGCCAGAGCCGCGAGGCCGAGGCCCGCCGGTCCCCGTCGACGGGACCGGAGGTCCGCTGTCTGCCTGCCGAAGTCTTCGCTCGATTCAACTGATTGCATTGCGCCTTACCCTTGCTTGCATCTGCGGGTCGTCTGCCGCGATCCTTGCCCCGGGGGACAATATAAGAAGTTCACCCGCGTCGGGTAGGGGCTTTTGCGCTGGGAGCGGCCCCTTCGCGGACCGGGTCGTGCCCGCTCCGCCGTACCTGCGGCCCGTGCACGTGGGGCGGCAGAGGCTCGGCGCTCGACCTCGGGTTGACCGGCCGGCGCGCGAAGCGGCCCTGGCTGATCACCCGGTCGTACATCACGATGGCCCCGGCAATGCCGACGTTCACGCAAAACTTGGTCGGAATGCGCACGACGAAGTCGCAGCGCTCCGTCAGTGCCGATGAGAGGCTGCCACGTTCCGGTCCGAGCACGTAGGCGGCCGCGGCGGGATGTCGGAAGCACGGCAGCTCGACGGCATCGGGGGTCAGCTCGACGCCGACCAGGGCGCAGCCGCGCGGCAGGGTCAGCGCGTCGACGCTGGCGTAGGTATAGAGCGGCAGGTGCTTGGCCGCGTCTGAGGTGTCGGACAGCGCCACTTCGCGGGCCTGAAAGGCCGGCGCAATCGTGAAGAAGAAGCTCGCGCCGAAGGCGTGGGCCGAGCGCAGCAGGTTGCCCAGGTTCATGGGCTTGCTGATGCCCTCGACGCCGATTGCGAAGTATCCGCGCATGGCGCGAGACCTTGCATGGCCAGGCGCCGCGAGGCAAGCTTGCAGGGATTGTGCGGCTGCGCCCGCGCCTCCCGCGCCACCGAAGGTACTTTATCGATGGGTCTTTCCGCCAATGCGCCGACCGGGCCGGGCGGGGAATCGGCCGCGCCGGCAACCGGCGCGGAGGTCAATCCGCTGCTGGTCGAGGTCACGCGCGGTGATATGGTGGAGAGCCGGCATCGCGCCGCCTTCGCCGTCGTCGACACCGAGGGCCGCGCGGTGCGCCATTGCGGCGCGCTGGAGCACCCGGTCTTTCCGCGCTCGGCGATCAAGCCGCTCCAGGCGCTCGCCCTGCTCGAGACCGGTGCCGCAGAGGCCCACGCGTTGGGCGACGCCGAGATCGCCCTGGCCTGCGCCAGCCACAGCGGCGAGCCGCGCCACGTCGAGACCGTGGAGCGCTGGCTGGCGCGAATCGGCTGCGGCGTCGGCGACCTGGAGTGCGGCGCCCACCTGCCGACGAACCAGGAGGCCACGACCGAGCTGCTCGCGAGCGGTCGCGCGGCGACGGCGGCGCACAACAACTGCTCGGGCAAGCACGCCGGCTTCCTGACCGTCGCCCGCCAGCTCGGCGCCGATACCGCCGGCTACATCAAGCTCGAGCATCCGGTCCAGCAGCGCGTGCTCGGCATCCTCGAGCAGATGACCGGCCTCGACCTGGGCCGGGCGCCGCGCGGCATCGACGGCTGCGGCATTCCGACCCTGGGCATTCCCCTCGGCAACCTGGCGCTGGCCATGGCGCGGCTCGGCGATCCTTCGGACCAGCCGGAGCCGCGGCAGGCGGCGGCGGCGCGCCTGCGCCGCGCGGTGGCCGCCGAACCCTTCATGGTGGCCGGCACCGGCCGCTTCTGCACCCGGGTCATGGCGCTGACCGGCGAGCGGGCGCTGGTCAAGACCGGCGCCGAGGGCGTCTACTGCGCGGCGCTGCCGGAGCTCGGCCTCGGGGTCGCCCTCAAGGTCGACGACGGGGCGACCCGCGCGGCGGAACTCGTCATGGGCCGGCTGCTGGTGGCGCTCGGCGTCTTGTCCGAGACCGAGGCGGAAGAGCTCGGCAATGTCCTCGAGCAGCCCGTGCGCAACCGCGCCGGCCACGTGGTCGGCGCCGTGCGCGCCGCCGCGGCCGCCCCCTTCTAGTCGATGCGCGCGGTCGTCTGCCGGAGCTGGGACGGGCCGGCCGGGCTCACGCTCGAGGAGATCGATGCTCCGGTGCCCGGTCCGGGCGAGGTCCTGGTCGCGGTCGAGGCTGCCGGGGTCAACTTCGCCGATACCCTGATGACCGCGGGCAAGTACCAGGAGAAGCCCCCCTTCCCCTTCAGCCCGGGCCTGGAGATGGCCGGCGCGGTCGCGGCGGTTGGCGCCGGCGTCACCCGGGTCCGGCCGGGCCAGCGGGTCATGGCGCTGGCCGACTGGGGCTGCTTCGCGGAGCAGGCCCTGGCCCGCGAGGCCGACGTCTTCCCGCTGCCCGACGGCGTCGATCCGGCGGTGGCGGCCGGCTTCCCGATCACCTACGGCACGGCCCACGGCGCCCTGGTCTGGCGCGCCGGACTCGAACCGGGCGAGACCCTGCTGGTGCACGGCGCGGCGGGCGGCACGGGCCTGGCGGCGGTCGAGGTCGGCAAGGCGCTGGGCGCGACCGTGATCGCCACGGCGGGCGGCCCGGATAAGCTGGCCGTGGCCGAGGCGCACGGCGCCGACCATCTGATCGACTACCGGCAAGAGGACATCCGCGAGCGGGTCAAGGCGCTGACCGGCGGCCGTGGCGCCGACGTGGTCTTCGATCCGGTCGGCGGCAAGGTCTTCGAGGCCAGCCTGCGCTGCGTACCCTGGGGCGGCCGGCTGCTGGTGATCGGCTTCGCCGCCGGCGACCTGCCGCAGATCCCGGCCAACATCGTGCTGGTCAAGAACCTCTCGGTCCTGGGCTTCTACTGGGGCTCGTACCGGCGCAAGGCGCCCGACCTGGTCGCGGCCCAGTTCCGCGACCTCTTCGCCTGGCTTCAGGAGGGCAAGCTCCGGCCCCGCGTCTCCGAGACCTTCGACCTCGCCGAGGCGGCCGCGGCCCTCGAGCTGTTGAGCGCCCGCAAGGCGACCGGCAAGGTCGTGCTGACCACTCGGTGATGGACGACCCGGTCCGCGAGCAGTACGAGGCCTACCCCTATCCCGCGCGCGACCCGGCCGACGAGGCCCATCGCCTGATCACCGGCTCGCCGAGTCACCGCGACGAGCTGAACCACTACCTGTTCGGCGGGCGGCGGGACTTCTCAAAGGAATTCCGAGCCCTGGTCGCCGGTGGCGGCACCGGCGACGCGGCGATCATGCTGGCCCAGCAGCTGGCGGAGACCGGCGGCCCCGGCCAGGTGGTCTATCTGGATCCCTCGGCCGCGGCGCGGGCGGTCGCCGAAGCGCGCGCCCGCGTGCGCGGCCTGACCAACCTGGGCTTCGTCACCGGGACGATCGAGGACCTGCCCGGCCTCGACCTCGGCCGCTTCGACTACATCGACTGCTGCGGCGTGCTGCACCACCTGGCCGATCCCGGCCTGGCGCTCGCGCGGCTCGCCGGGGCGCTGGCGCCCGGCGGCGGTCTGGGGGTGATGGTCTATGCCCCCTACGGCCGGACCGGCGTCTACCCCATGCAGGATATGCTGCGCCAGATCGGCGGCGCGGCGCCGCTGGACCAGCGGGTTGGCCTGGCCCGGCGCCTGATGGACGCCCTGCCCGCCACCAACTGGCTGAAACGCAACCCCTTCCTGGGCGATCACAAGCGCGGCGACGCCGAGCTGGTCGACCTCTTCCTGCACAGTCGGGACCGTGCCTACAGCGTCCCGGAGCTGGCCGGCCTGGTCGAGCAGGCCGGGCTGGCCGTGGTCAGCTTCGTGGAACCGCTGCGCTACCGGCCGGAGAGCTATCTCGACGACCCGGTGCTGCGGGAAGAGACCGCGGCCCTCGACCTCCTCGAGGCCGCTGCCTTCGCCGAACGGCTCGCCGGCAACATGAAAAAGCACGTCGCCTACCTTGCCCCCGAAGGCGCAAAGGTGGACCGAGCCCCGCGCTTCGACCGGCCGGAGGCGATCCCAAAGATCGAGCGCGTCCCGGTCGACGAGCTGGCGCGCGCGCTGGCGCGGGACGGGGCGCTGACCGCGAACTTCGACGGCTTGCGTCTTCGCATCCCGGTGCCCGACTTCTCCCCGGCGATCGTGCGCCGCATCGACGGCCGCGCCGACCTGCGCGGCATCCATGCCGGCGCCCAGGCCGAGCATCCGGGCCTCGACTGGTTCGCCTTCCAGGCCCTGTTCGGCTCTTTGGCCGAGATCCTCGGCGGCATGAACCTGCTATGGATCTCGACTGCCGCGTCCACGGCGTCGCGCCAGCACGACAATACGGCTTCAAATCCGGCCGGCCGTGACCGATAGTGCGGGGCAGACACAAGGACGGGGCTGGCGATGGCCGGACGGCGGTCTTCCCGAAAGCGAGCGCCGATAGCGGTTGAGCCTGTCGCCGCACCGCCGGTGTTTCGCGGCGGTCGCTACCAACCCCTGTCCGCCCGCGAACGGGACCTCATCGTCGAGAAGGCCTTCGCGATACTCGAGGACATTGGACTCGGCGATGCACCGGACTGGCTCCGCGCGCGGCTGATTGATGCCGGCGCCCATCAGCGAAGCGACGGCCGCCTCGTGTTCGGCCGTGCGTCGGTCGAGCGCGCGCTCGGCCGTGCGCTGCGGCGCGTCGCCCTCCCGGGTTACCTCGAGGCGCGCGGGCTTCAGATCGGCGGCGGCTATGTGCACATTGGCACGGGCGGCGCTGCGGTCCAGGTGCTCGACTCAGAGACCGGCGCCTATCGCGATTCGCGGCTCGACGATCTCTACGCCATGATGCGGGTGCTCGATGCCTGCCCCAACATCCACTACGGCGTGCGCCCGCTGGTCGCGCGGGACATGGCCACCGCCTTTGAGCTCGACATCAACACGGCCTACGCCTGCCTGCGTGGCACCGGCAAGCCGATCAGCGTGAGTTTCGACACCGCCGGGCACGTGGCGCCCGTGGCGGCGCTCTTCGACCTCGCGCTCGGCGGCGCCGACGCGTTTCGCCGCCAGCCGTTCTGCGCCGCGACCGTGGTCCACGTCGTCTCGCCCCTGCGCTTCGCCGAGGAGGGCGTCGCGATCATGGAGGCCGCGATCGCGGCGGGGATGCCGCTCAAGATCTGTACGGCGGGACAAGCGGGGGCGACCAGCCCGGCTTCGCTCGCTGGGGCCCTGGCCCAAGGTCTGGCGGAATCGCTGGCGGGTCTCATGGTGGTCGACACCTTGGCGCCGGGACATCCGACGGTCTTCGCCTTCATGCCCTTCATCTCGGATCTGCGGACCGGCGCTATGACAGGCGGCGGCGGCGAGGCGGCGGTTGCCAACGCGGCGGCGGCGCAGCTGCTGCTTCACCTCGAACTGCCGGCGATCGTCTCGGCCGGGATGACCGACTCCAAGCTGGCCGACGCCCAGGCCGGCTACGAAAAGGGCAACAGCGTCGCGCTGGCCGCACTGGCCGGCGCAGACATGATCAATCTCTCGGTCGGCATGCTGGGCTCGATCATGGTCGCCTCGCCCGAAGCCCTGGTGATTGACGACGAGATGTGCGGCGCGATCCTGCGCTCCCTCCGCGGCATCGAGGTACGCGACGAGTTAATTGACCTGACCTCGATCGAGCGTGTCGTGACCGGCGAGGGGCACTATCTGGGCGAAGCGCAGACCCTTGCCCTGATGAAAACCGAGTACGTCTATCCGCGCCTGGCCGACCGGAGCGGCGTCGCCGAATGGCTCGAAGCCGGCGGCCGCTCGATGTGGGATCGGGCTCGCGCGCGCACCGCGGAAATCCTGTCGATGGAACCGCCCGATCACCTAGCGCACGCCACGGACTTGGCGATCCGGGAGCGCTTTCCGATCCGCTTGCTGCCTCAGTAGGCTTCGACAGCGCTGACCATCGCCGTCAGGAGCGCGTCGTTGCGGCTCGCGACCTCGTTGATCAGACCCACGTCGACCGTCCCGGTTCTGGCCGCCTCTTTGATGATCGGGCGGATTCCGATCCAGATGTCCCGCGCCTCGTTCCAGTGGCGCTCGACCGTCTGGTTCGGCGCCGGGATCAGCCGCAGCTCGCTGTCGCCGTGGATCAGGGCCTGGAACGAGCGGTCGAGCATCGAATAGCTGCGGTTCAGGTTTCTCAGGTTGTCCGTCGTGGCGAGGCCGTAGGCGACGAAGAGGAACTCCTTGAACATCTTCTGGGACAGCACCGCCTGTTGCCGGGCGACATCCAGGGTCTGGAGATAGAGCGAGTAGACCTCGCCCGTGGGCGAGTGGTTCCGATAGTCCTTCTGGAAGTTCGCGACGGCTTCGCGCAGCAGGGTTTCCAGGCCGACCACCGTCTGCACCTGTTCCTGGGACATGGTGCGGGCGCCCTGTCCTTGCCGGATGATCGCCAGGAGGTCGCTCGCCACCTTCTCGATCTGGATCAGCTGGGCGTCGACGACTGTGGGCCACGTGATGGTCGCGCCGTCGGTGCCCCGGAGCGCGTTGACCTCGCTAACCAGGATCTCCGCATGCGCGCCCAGCCGGGCGAGATTCTGCTTCTTGTCGACCTCGAGCGCGACCAGGAGGGTGTCCTGCGTGATCTGCTGCGAGAGCGTAAGGAGGTTGCCGCTCGCCCGCGAGACCGCTTCGTACCTCCCCGCCGAGGCGCTGCCGAGCGGAGCGACGGAGGCCGAAATCGCCAGGACCAGAAAGAGGATCGCGGTTGTTATTTTATGTTTCATCGCGCTTGCCAATCGAGTGGCATCGGTTGCGCCGCTGGAACCCTCGGCGGGCTCGGCCGCTCCCGGGATCCGCGGGCCGCCCCCTTCCGTGCTGTCGCACGACGGAGAGAGGCGGCCCCTGGAGATCTAAGTTCAGCCGGCGTCCCGAGAGAGCCGAAGCCGAGCGCCGGTATTACCAGCAGACGAACCAGATGCAGGTTTCGTCGTTTCCGCCGAGCTGGGACAGGGTGGTCCACTCGCCGGGATCGATCTTGCCGAGATGCCGGAAGCTGCCGTTGCCCTGGGGCTCGAAGACGTGCATGACGCCCGAGTTCTTGGGCCAGATGCCCGCGACCTGTTTCAGGTTCTCGGTGTGCGAGACCAGGATCGTGTTGCCGCCGTTGCTCGGCGGGGTGCTGAGCATGCGGCGGATGTCCTGCATCGAACCGGGCTGCTCGTACTCGGGCTGGTGCGAGAGGTAGCGCAGCGAGGGAGTCAGCTGGCCGCGGCCGAAGGCCAGGCTCGCCGTCTCCTTGGCCCGGCAGTACGGGCTGGTCATCACGGAATCGAACTGGATGCTGAGCTGCCGCGTGGCCTGGGCGATGACCCGGGCCTGCTCGCGGCCCTCCTCGCTCAGGTTGCGCTGTGTCGCGCAGTTGTCCAGGTTGGTGTGATCCAGGTCCTCCTGGGAGCGGTCGGTCAGGGTGTGGCGCATGTAGACGACATGACCGCCGGATTGCAGGGCCCGGACCAGCTCCGCAGAGGTCAGCTCGGCCTGCGCCGTCTTGGTAACGCCGATCGCCAGGACTGCCGCGAGCGCGGCCGCCGTGGCCCACTTCAAATTGTTGCTTTTGCTCATCTTGCCGTTTCCTTCGCACAAGCTTTTGTCGAAAGGTTGGCCCCATCGATACGCCCACTTCCTTTACGTTTTACTAATATTAGGAGTTGAGTCCCTCGCGAGATTTGTCGGCGACTAGAAAGGGCTAATTTAGCGTGAATTGCTACAATTAACCCGGTGTTAAGAATGTGTATATCGCGTAAATACAATGTATTAGATACGGTTTCGGCGAAAATAATTTCGTCAAACCACAAACTATTTTTGTTGCAGATAACAACTGAGTGATGTACTTGTTGCAGATCTTAAAGCACTCACCCAAAGCGAAATCCAAAAAATCAAAGGGGTACACAATGCCTAGAATCAGAAAATGGCCAGGGGTAATGGCCTGTGCATTTGTGTCAGTAATTGCGACAAGCAGCGTAGCAACGGCGACCGGGACGCAACCCGGCGACGTGATCATTACCTGGAACGGAGAGGCCTTGGACGCGGTCCGCGAGGAAAGTGTGGGTACGCCTGACGCCGCGCGTATCTATGCGATCGTCAATGCCGCCATGTACGACGCGGTCAACGGCATCGACCGTAAGCGCCGCCGCGGCCGCGAAGCCGCTCTGGTTACTGAGCGCCTTCTCGCCGCCGCGCCGCGCCGCGGTAATCGCGAGGCAGCGGCGGTGGGAGCGGCCTATACCGTTCTCAGCAGGTTCGTGGAAGATCTGGAGCTTAGCGCTAATGCTCAGATCGAGCTCAATAACCAGTTGGCCGTGGAGATGCTCAGGCTGGACGGCGCTAAAGGGGCCGACCGCGGTTTCAAGTGGGGCGTAACCGTCGGGAACGACGTGTACCACAACCGCTTGGACGACGGTTACAGGCCGGTAGTCACTCGGGAGCCGGGCTTCTACGGGGATGGCCCGGGCGACTTCCGCGGCAGATTCGGATCTGTCCAGTACGCGGACCTGGAGCCTTTCGCGATCGAGGACCCCGAGGATTACGAGAGCGACGGGCCGCCGAAGCTGCGTAGCCGGGCCTATGCCACCGCCTTCAACGATGTGAAGCTGATGGGTGAGAAAGGTGGCGCCGACAATGAGGACGAGGAAAGGGAGCTCTTGGAAACTGTCTGCTTCTGGCAGGGCTCCGGCGGCTCGGCGCGCCCTCCGGGCGAGTGGATAAAGGTCACCGGCGTCGTCGCCGATGGGGAGAACACCACCAAGTCGATCTCCGAGACGGCGCGTCTCTTCGCCCTGCAGGGCCTGGCCATGGGCGACGCGGTGATCCCTGCCTGGATCAGCAAGGATAAGTTCGGCTTCTGGCGTCCCCGAACCGCAGTCGAGAATGCCGACACGGATGGTAACCGCCATACCGAAGCCGTTGATCCATGGGTGCCTCGCAACATAGGCACGGGCTCCTCTCCCGAGCACACCTCGGGGCAGAGCACCTTCGCGGGTGCAGGCTCGACAATCCTGGCCGGCTTCTACGGCACGGACCACATCGAGTTCACGTTCGCCGGTGATGATGGAAGCGACCGCACTTGTAGCGAAGTTGGAGGAAATGAGGAGCGTACCTATTCCAGCTTCTCCGACGCCGCCAGGGAGGCCGGCCGGGCGCGTATCTTTGCGGGCATCCACTTCGAGTTCAGCAACCAGGCTGGACAGGCGAGCGGCCGTGGTTTGGCCAGGGAGATCCTGGAAGAGTCGCTTCAGCCGCTCGACGACGATGAAGACGACGACTAGTCACGCCTGACGGGGGCCTCGGCCTCCCGAATGCGAGTTAAGTTTCAAAGGGCCTGTGTCGCTTAGCGGCGCAGGTCCTTTGGCTTTTCGGCGCCCTATCCGGGGCGCTTCTCCAGAAAGTGAAAGTCGGCCTGCAGCGGCGGCAGCGGCGCGCGGCCCAGGATGAAATCGGCGGCGCGGGCGGCGATCATCTGCACCGGGGCGTTGAGGTTGGCGCTGATGATGCGGGGCATCACCGAGGCGTCCACCACCCGAAGTCCCTCGATTCCGTGGACCTTCAGTTCCTGGTCGACCACCGCCAGCGCGTCCTTGCCCATGCGGCAGGTGCCGCAGGGGTGGTAGTCGGTCCCGGTCAGGCCGCGGACCGCGGCCAGGATCTCCCGGTCCGAGACGGCCGCGGGGCCGGGCGCGAGCTCGCGGCCGCGGTAGGGATCGAAGGCGCGCTGGGCGACCAGTTCGCGGGCCAGGCGGACCCCTTCGACCATCTCGCGCCGGTCGTGCTCGCTCGAGAGGTAGTTGAAATGAAGCGCCGGCTTTTCCGCCGGGTCGGCGCTCTTCAGCCGGATCTCGCCGCGGCTGGTCGGGCGCAGCTGGTCGACGTGGAGCGAGAAGGCCTGCTGCAGCCTGATCTTCTGCCCCTCGTACTCGGCGCCGAAGGCGCCGAAGTGGTACTGCAGGTTGGGGTAGGAAACGCTAGCGTTGCCGCGCACAAGGCCGCCGGCCTCCCAGATGTTGGAGGCGGCGATGCCGGAGCGGTCGATCAGCCAGCGCGCCCCGGCCAGGGCCTTGTTCAGCGGCCGGGCGACCTCGTGGATCGTCACCGGCCGGGTGCAGGCGACCTTCACGATGACCGTGGCGTGGTCCATCAGGTTCTGCCCGACGCCCGGCAGGTCCAGACGCGGCTCTATGCCGTGGTCGCGCAGGTGATCGGCCGGTCCGATCCCGGACAGCATCATGAGCTGCGGCGAGTTGATCGCGCCGCCGGACAGGATGACCTCCCTGTCGGCGCGCGCCGCGTGCCGCTCGCCGCGGTGGGTGTAGGTGATGCCGGCGGCCCGGTTCCCCTCGATCAGGATCTCCCGGGCGGCGGCCCGGGTGACCAGGCGCAGGTTCGGCCGGCTGAGCGCGGGCCGGAGATGCGCCACGGCGGCGCTGCAGCGGCGGCCGTTCCTCTTGGTGCTGTCCAGCCGCGCCAGACCCTCCGGCTTGTAGCCGTTGAGATCGTCGGACCGGCCCTGGCCGGACTGGTCGCCCGCCTCAAGGAAGGCGTCGAACAGCGGGTTCTCCAGGCTGCTCCGGGCGACGCTGAGGGGCCCGCTGTCGCCGCGCCACATGTCGGCGCCGCGGTCGCTGGTCTCGCCTGCCTTGAAGTAGGGCAGGCAGTCCGCGTAGCGCCAGTTCGGCAGGCCGAAGGCCTCGGCCCAGTGGTCGTAGTCGAGCGGGTGGCCGCGCATGTAGACCATGGAGTTGATCGAGGAGGATCCGCCGACCACCTTGCCGCGCGGCGTCTCGATGGCGCGGCCGTTCAGTTCCGGCTCTTCCTCGCTCTGGTAGTTCCAGTTGAGCCGCGGGTCCCTGTAGACGCTGTAGACGCCCGCTGGCACGTGGATCAGCAGGTTGCGGTCCATGGGACCGGCCTCCAGCAGCAAGACCCGGTGGCGCCCGTCCTCGGTAAGACGATTGGCCAGGACGCAGCCCGCCGAGCCGGCGCCGACGATCACGTAGTCGTAGTCTTGGCTGCGCATCGCTCTGCCCGCTCCAGAAAGCCGCACCAGAGGCGGCCGAATTGTTCTAGGCCGAGACCGCCCCTATCGCTAAGCTTTTCCCTGTGTTTCCCAGCGGATTTCCGGGGGCGGAGCGATGTTTCAGAAGGAGCGCTTCATCGAGGACTGCAAGGCAGCGGTAGGCGAAGGACAGAAGGCGATCCGCGAGCTCGTGCGGAAAGCGGTGTCCGATCCTGCCGGGATCGTCGCCGAGCTGGGCGAGCCGACCAAGGCCGGCGTCTTCCCGCTCCACCAGGCCGACGACCTGACGGTGATCAACTTCGTCTGGGCGCCCTGCATGACCCTGCTGCCCCATAACCACCAGATGTTCGCCGTCATCGGCATATACGGCGGCCGCGAGGACAACCTCTTCTGGCGCCGCATCGACCACGGCGAGGGCGCGCCCGCGATCGAGGCGGCCGGCGCCGAGTCCATGGGGCCGGGCCAGGTTGCGACCCTGGGGCGCGACATCATCCACTCGGTCGCCAACCCGATCATCAAGCACACCAGCGCGATCCACGTCTACGGCGGCGACTTCTTCAACCCGCCGAAGCCGCGCAGCCAGTGGGATCACGAAACCCTGGTCGAGCAGCCCTGGGACATGGCGCACACCCGTGAAGTCTTCCGCCAGGCCGAGGCCCGCTACAACGCCGGCCTGGAGCGGGACCGCTCGTGAGCGCGCCGATCCCGCCAAAGGACAAGGACGTCTACAACGCCACCATCAAGCTGTTCGGCTCGCATCCGGAGCCGGCCTTCGAAGACCCGGAACGCATGGCGGCGGTCTGGGGCCGGAACTGGGGCTGCGACAACGACGTCGGCCAGCTCCGCGCCGTGCTGATGCACCGGCCGGGCGCGGAGTTCGCGGTCATCGACCGCGGCAAGCGGATCGAGGCGATCGGCTCCTACGGCGATCCCGAGGCCGGCTGGTACTGGCAGAGCGAGGAGATCCCGGCGCTCGAAGAGTTGCAGGCGCAGCACGACGCGCTGGCCGCGGCGCTGCGCGCCGAGGGGGTCGAGGTCCACTACCTGGAAGGCGTCGAGGGCGGCCGCTTCAAGTCGGTCTACACGCGGGACAGCGCCTTCGCCGTCAAGGGCGGCGCGATCGTGGCGCGCATGGCGCCGCGCATGCGCCACGGCGAGGAGCGCGCGGTCACCCGCACGCTGGCCGGGCTCGGCGTGCCGATCCTGCGCACCGTCAGCGGCACCGGCATGATCGAAGGCGGCAGTTTCGCCTGGCTGAACCGACGGACCGCGGTGGTCGGCCGGGGCATCCGCGTGAACGACGAGGGCATCGCCCAGGTCGCCGAGGTGCTGGACCGTCAGGGCGTCAGGCTGATCGTCGTCGACCTGCGCGGCTACGACATCCACATCGACGGCCACTTCCTCATGGTCGACGTCGATCTCGCCCTGGTCTGGGCGCCCGGCCTGCCCTTCTCCTTTCTCGAGGAGCTCAAGGCGCTGGGCATCCGCACCGTCGAGATGACCCCGGAAGACAACGCCTGGATCGTCAACGGCCTCGCGGTCAGGCCCGGCCGTGTCCTGATGCCCGAGGGCCTCTCGGCGCGCACGCGCGACCGGCTGGAGAGCTGGGGCGTCGAGATCGTCGTGGTGCCCTACGACAGGGTGCAGCTGAACGGCGGCGGCATCCACTGCTCGACCTGCCCGCTGATCCGCGATCCGGTCGAGTGACCGCCGGAACGATGATCGAGAACCCCGTCCCCTGGCCGAACGCCGCCAAGTGCGCCGCCGCCTTCACCTTCGACATCGACACCGACAGCTTCCTGCATCTGATCTACGGCGACGCCATGCCCGACAAGGTCGCAGCGACCTCCTGGGTGCGCTACGACGAGATCGCCGTGCCCCGCATTCTGGCGATCTTCCGCGAGTTCGAGATCAAGCAGACCTTCTTCTATCCGGCCTGGTGCATGGAGCGCTATCCGCATCTGGTCGACGCGATCCTCAAGGACGGCCACGAGATCGCCCACCACGGCTACCTCCACGAAGAGATGAACAAACTGCCGAACCGGGAGGCCGAGGTCGAATGGATCGGGCGCGGGATCGAGACCATCGAGCGCATGACCGGCCAGAAGCCCCGCGGCTTCCGCGCCCCGACCTACCAGTTCTCGCGTCATACCGCCTCGATCCTGGCCGAGTTCGGCTTCCTCTACGACGCCTCCCTGATGGACGACGACGTGCCCAGCCTTTACGAGACCGACCGGGGCCGGCTGATCGGACTCTCCTCCCATTGGGCGCTCGACGACTGGCCGCAGTACGTCTGCAACTCCGACGTCGGCTACAACCTGAACATCCGTTCGCCGCGGGAGGCCAGCGAGACCTTCATGGCGGAGTTCGAGGCGGCCCATCGGCACGGCGGGATGTGGATCAGCGTCTGGCACCCCTGGGTCTCGGCGCGCCTGGCCCGCGCCGAGGCCCTGCGCGGCATGATCGAGACCATGCTGGCCAAGGGCGACGTCTGGCTCGCGCCCATGGACGAGATCGCCCAGCACGCCAAGGGATTGATCGACCAGGGCGGCTGGCAGCCGCGCCGGGTCCGGCTGCCCTACTACGACGGGCCGCTGCCGGCGCGGGAGGTGCCGCCGCAGGAGGGATAGCCAAACCGGCCCGCCCTTGCCCCTCACCAGCGAATGATGCTTCACTTTGGGCGGGACAACGGAACGCCGAACGGGGAGGTTCGTGATGGCTGGGTTTGAGATCAAGCGCCTGTGCCTGGCGGTCGCGCTGGGCGTCTTCGGGCTCTCGGGCGCGCTGGCCGCGGCCGAGTTCAAGCCGGGGCTGCTCTACAACATGGGCGGCAAGTTCGATAAGTCGTTCAACGAGGCGGCTTATAACGGCTCCCAGATATTCAAGGGCAAGACCGGCATCGAGGTCCTGGAGTTCGAGCCGACCAACGAGGCCCAGCGCGCCCAGGCCCTGCGCAACATGGCGCGGCGCGGCGCCACGGTCATCGTGGCCGTCTCCTTCGCCCAGACCGCCGCGGTCGAGACCGTCGCGGCGGAGCTGCCCGACGTCAAGTTCACCTTGATCGACGGCGTGGTCGACGCGCCCAACGTCCAGTCGATCGTCTTCAAGGAGCACGAGGGCTCTTTCCTGGTCGGCATGGTCGGCGCCATGGCGTCGAAGACCGGGAAGCTCGGCTTCATCGGCGGCATGGACATTCCCCTGATCCGCAAGTTCGCCTGCGGCTACGAGCAGGGCGCCAAGCACGCCAATGCCGGGACCGAGGTCCTGATGAACATGACCGGCAACACGCCGGCGGCGTGGAACGACCCGACCAAGGGCGGCGAGCTGGCCCGCTCCCAGTTCGGCCGCGGCGTCGACGTCGTCTTCGCGGCGGCGGGAGGCACCGGCGTCGGGGTCTATCAGGCAGCCAACGACACCGGCAACCTGGCGATCGGCGTCGACTCCAACCAGAACTACCTGCACCCGGGCGTCATGCTGACCTCGATGGTGAAGCGGGTCGACGTCGCGGTCGACGAGGCTTTCCGCTCGGCCAAGGACGGTACCTGGAAGCCCGGCCTGAAGGTTCTGGGCCTGGCGGAGGGCGGTGTCGGCTGGGCGCTCGACGATTACAACCGGGGCCTGATCTCGCCCGAGATCGAGACCAAGCTGGCGCAGGCGGAGAAGGACATCATCGCCGGCACGATCAAGGTCGCGGACTATACGGCCAACAACTCCTGCAGCTACTGAGCGGCGGGGGCCGTGACAACGCTCGAGAGGCCCCGCTAGCCGTCATTGCCGGATGCGATCCGGCGGTGCGGGGACCGCCGGCGCCCGGGAACATTCGGTCCGAGCACGGCATGATGAAGGGTGCCGGAGGTTGAGAATCAGTCGTCAGCAAGATCCGGCGAGCGAGGCGGCTCCGTGACGGAGGTGGAACCGGCGGGCGGGGCGCCGCCGCGCACGCCGCCACCAGCCATCGAGCTGCGGGGCATCGACAAGCGCTTCGGCGCGGTCCACGCCAACCGGTCGGTCGACCTCAGCGTCGCCAAGGGCTCGATTCACGGCATCGTCGGCGAGAACGGGGCCGGCAAGTCGACCCTGATGAACATTCTCTACGGCTTTCTCCAGGCCGACTCGGGCGAGATCCGGGCGGCCGGGCGGACGGTCGAGATCCGCCGGCCGAAGGACGCCATCGCTGTCGGCATCGGCATGGTGCACCAGCACTTCATGCTGGTCGAGCCCTTCACCGTTCTAGAGAACATCGTGCTCGGCGCCGAGGGTGGGGTCTGGACCGAGCAGTCCTTCGCGCGGGCGCGGCGCACGCTGGAGGAGCTGGAAAAGGACTATGGGCTCGCGGTCGAGCTCGACGCGCGGGTCGGTGAGCTCTCGGTCGGCGTGCAGCAGCGGGTCGAGATCCTCAAAGTGCTCTATCGCGGCGCCGAGACGCTGATCCTCGACGAGCCGACCGCCGTCCTGACGCCCCAGGAGACCGACTACCTCTTCCGGATCCTCCGCCGCCTCAAGGAGGAGGGCAAGACCGTCCTT